>DATCMN010000451.1:0-28115 GCA_036563405.1 Naasia sp.
CGCGGCCGCCGCATCGGCGCCCTGCTGCGCCGCACCGCCGGAGTCATCGCGGATGAGGCCGGACTCGGCATCGCGACGGTCGTCACGGCGACCCCGCTCGCACCGGCCCAGCTGCAGCGGCTCGAGCGCGTGCTCAGCGTCCGCTACGGCCGCAGCCTCAGCATCAACCAAGTCATCGATGAGACCCTTATCGGTGGCGTGCGCATCTCGGTCGGCGACGACGTGATCGACGGAAGCGTCGCCACCCGTCTGAGCGATCTCCGACTCCAACTCGCCGGCTGACACCGGCGCAACCCCAAGGAACACACATGGCAGACCTCACGATCAGCCCGGACGAGATCCGCAGCGCGCTCAAGGACTTCGTCTCCTCCTACCAGCCCACCTCGGCGAAGGCGACCGAGGTCGGCTACGTCATCGACGCCGGCGACGGCATCGCGCACGTCGAGGGCCTGCCGAGCGTCATGGCCAACGAGCTCCTCCGCTTCGCCGACGGCACCCTGGGCCTGGCCCAGAACCTCGACGAGGCCGAGATCGGCGTCATCGTGCTCGGCGAGTTCGCCGGCATCGAGGAGGGCATGGAGGTGCACCGCACCGGCGAGGTGCTCTCGGTCGCCGTCGGCGACGGCTACCTCGGCCGGGTCGTCGACCCGCTGGGCAACCCGATCGACGGACTCGGCGCCATCGAGACCGACGGCCGTCGCGCACTCGAGCTCCAGGCCCCCGGCGTCATGGCGCGCAAGAGCGTGCACGAGCCGATGCAGACGGGCATCAAGGCCATCGACGCGATGATCCCGATCGGCCGCGGCCAGCGTCAGCTCATCATCGGCGACCGCCAGACCGGCAAGACCGCCATCGCGATCGACACGATCATCAACCAGCGCGCCAACTGGGAGTCGGGCGACCCCAGCAAGCAGGTCCGCTGCATCTACGTGGCGATCGGCCAGAAGGGCTCCACCATCGCGGGCGTCCGCGGCGCCCTCGAAGAGGCCGGCGCGATGCAGTACACGACCATCGTCGCCGCCCCTGCGTCCGACGCGGCCGGCTTCAAGTACCTCGCCCCGTACACCGGCTCGGCCATCGGCCAGCACTGGATGTACGCCGGCAAGCACGTCCTGATCATCTTCGACGACCTGTCGAAGCAGGCGGAGGCCTACCGCGCCGTCTCGCTCCTCCTGCGCCGCCCGCCGGGACGCGAGGCGTACCCCGGCGACGTGTTCTACCTGCACTCCCGCCTGCTGGAGCGCTGCGCCAAGCTCTCCGACGAGCTGGGCGCCGGCTCGATGACCGGCCTGCCGATCATCGAGACCCGGGCGAACGACGTGTCGGCCTACATCCCGACCAACGTGATCTCGATCACCGACGGCCAGATCTTCCTGCAGTCCGACCTGTTCAACTCGAACCAGCGGCCCGCGGTCGACGTCGGCATCTCGGTGTCCCGCGTCGGCGGTGACGCCCAGGTGAAGAGCATCAAGAAGGTCTCCGGAACGCTGAAGCTCGAACTGGCGCAGTACCGCTCGCTCGAGGCGTTCGCGATGTTCGCGTCCGACCTCGACGCGGCCAGCCGCCGCCAGCTCGCCCGTGGCGCCCGCCTGACCGAGCTGCTCAAGCAGCCGCAGTACTCGCCGTACCCGGTGGAGGAGCAGGTCGTGTCGATCTGGGCCGGCACCAACGGCAAGCTGGACGAGGTCCCCGTGCAGGACGTGCTCCGCTTCGAGCGCGAGCTGCTCGACTACCTGGGCCGCAACACCGAGGTCCTGACCCGGCTCCGAGACACCAACGTGCTGGACGACGACACCGTCGCCGAGCTCGAGCGGAGCGTCGACAAGTTCAAGCTCGAGTTCCAGACGGGGGAGGGCAAGCCGCTCGCCTCCGTGGGACGCGAGGAGTTCCAGGCCGCCAACGCCGAGGACGTCGACCAGGAGAAGATCGTCCGGAGCCGGCGCTAGATGGCCGGACAGCTCCGCGAGTACCGGGCGCGCATCCGCTCGGCACAGACGACGAAGAAGATCACGCGTGCGATGGAGCTCATCGCGGCGTCGCGGATCCAGAAGGCCCAGCAGCGGGTCGCGACGAGCACGCCGTACTCGCGCGCAGTGACCCGCGCGGTGTCCGCCGTCGCGACCTACTCGAACGTGCAGCACGTGCTCACGACCGAGCCGGAGCGCATCGATCGGGCCGCCGTCGTCATCTTCTCCTCCGACCGCGGCCTGGCCGGCGCGTTCAACTCCAACGTCCTGCGCGAGGCGGAGCAGCTCGCGGAGCTGCTCCGCAGCCAGGGCAAGGAGGTCGTCTACTACCTGGTCGGCCGCAAGGCCGTCGGGTACTTCGGCTTCCGCAAGCGCGCCTACGAGCGCGACTGGGTGGGCGGCACCGACAACCCGGTGTTCGAGACGGCCAAGGAGATCGGCGAGGAGCTCGTCTCCGCGTTCGTCCGGCCGACGGCGGAAGGCGGCGTGGACGAGATCCACATCGTCTACAACCGCATGATCAGCATGCTGACCCAGACGCCGCAGGTCGTCCGCCTGCTCCCGCTCGAGGTCGTCGAGGGGGTCGCGGAGCCCGAGGGCACCGCGGCGCTCCCGCTCTACGAGTTCGAGCCCGACGCGGACGCCGTCCTCGACGCGCTGCTGCCCGTCTACATCGAGAGCCGCATCTTCAACGCGATGCTGCAGTCCGCGGCGAGCAAGCACGCGGCCACCCAGAAGGCGATGAAGTCGGCGAGCGACAACGCGGACACCCTCATCAAGAACTACACCCGGCTCGCCAACAACGCGCGCCAGTCCGAGATCACCCAGCAGATCTCCGAGATCGTCGGCGGCGCAGACGCCCTCGTCTCGGCGAAGTAAGCAGGAAGGCACCCCATGACCCTCACCGCCCCCGAGCGGCCGGCAGCGACCACGCCCGGCGTCGGTCGCGTCGCCCGCGTCACCGGCCCCGTCGTCGACGTCGAGTTCCCGCACGACGCGATGCCCGAGATCTACAACGCGCTGAAGACGACGATCGTCATCGGCGAGAACAGCCAGGAGATCACCCTCGAGGTCGCTCAGCACCTCGGCGACGACCTGGTGCGCGCCATCGCGCTGAAGCCGACCGACGGACTCGTCCGCGGCCAGGAGGTGCGCGACACGGGCGGCCCCATCACGGTCCCCGTCGGCGACGTCACCAAGGGCAAGGTCTTCAACGTGACCGGCGATGTCCTGAACCTCGCGCCCGGCGAGACGATCGACGTGCAGGAGCGCTGGAGCATCCACCGCAAGGCGCCCTCGTTCGACCAGCTGGAGAGCAAGACCCAGCTGTTCGAGACCGGCATCAAGGTCATCGACCTGCTCACCCCCTACGTGCTCGGCGGCAAGATCGGCCTGTTCGGCGGCGCCGGCGTCGGCAAGACCGTCCTCATCCAGGAGATGATCCAGCGCGTCGCGCAGGACCACGGTGGTGTGTCCGTGTTCGCCGGTGTGGGCGAGCGCACCCGTGAGGGCAACGACCTCATCGCCGAGATGGAGGAGGCGGGCGTCTTCGACAAGACCGCCCTCGTCTTCGGTCAGATGGACGAGCCGCCGGGAACGCGTCTGCGCGTCGCGCTGTCTGCGCTGACGATGGCGGAATACTTCCGCGACGTGCAGAAGCAGGACGTGCTCCTCTTCATCGACAACATCTTCCGGTTCACGCAGGCCGGCTCCGAGGTCTCCACGCTGCTCGGCCGCATGCCGAGCGCGGTCGGCTACCAGCCGAACCTCGCCGACGAGATGGGCGTGCTCCAGGAGCGCATCACCTCCACCCGTGGCCACTCGATCACCTCGCTGCAGGCGATCTACGTGCCGGCCGACGACTACACCGACCCGGCCCCGGCCACCACGTTCGCGCACCTCGACGCGACCACCGAGCTCTCCCGCGAGATCGCGTCGCGCGGCCTGTACCCGGCCGTCGACCCGCTGAGTTCCACCAGCCGGATCATGGACCCCCGCTACCTGGGCGAGGATCACTACCGCGTCGCGACCAGCGTCAAGGCGATCCTGCAGAAGAACAAGGAGCTGCAGGAGATCATCGCGATCCTCGGTGTCGACGAGCTCTCCGAAGAGGACAAGATCACCGTGTCCCGCGCGCGGCGGATCCAGCAGTTCCTCTCGCAGAACACCTACATGGCGAAGAAGTTCACCGGCGTGGAGGGCTCCACCGTCCCGCTGAAGGACACCGTCGAGTCGTTCGACGCGATCGTCCGGGGCGACTTCGACCACGTGGCCGAGCAGGCGTTCTTCAACGTCGGGTCCATCTCCGACGTCGAGGAGAAGTGGGCGCAGATCCAGAAGGAGAACGGCTAGTGCTCAACGTGAGCGTCGTCTCGGCGGACCAGCAGGTCTGGGCCGGCGAGGCGGAGATGGTCGTCGCCCGGACGACCGAGGGGGAGATCGGCATCCTGACCGGCCACACCCCGCTGCTCGCAGTGCTGTCCGCCGGCGAGGTGCGTGTCACCCAGCCCGGCGGCCGCAAGATCATCGCCAACGCCCAGGACGGTTTCATCTCGGTGCAGGACGACACCGTCACGGTGGTCGCCGGCGCCGCGGAACTGGTGAGCTGACCTGATCCTGCTGCTGCCCCCGTCCGAGACCAAGCGGGACGGGGGCTCCGGCGGCGCGCTCGACTTCGCCACGCTGCGCTTCCCGCGGCTGACGGCGAAGCGGCGCGCCGTCGTGCGCGCCGTGCGGGCCCTCGCCCGCGACCCGGAGCAGGCGGCTGCCGTCCTGAAGCTCGGACCCAAGCAGCGCGGCGAGATCCCGCGCAACCGGGACGTGCTCGCCTCGCCCACCCTGCCCGTGATCGACAGGTACACCGGCGTCCTCTACGACGCCCTCGACGCCGGCACCCTGCCCGAGGACGCGCGGGCGCGGGCCGCCGACACCGTTCTGGTGCAGTCGGCGATGCTCGGTCCCGTCGCGGCGCTCGATCCCATCCCGGCCTACCGGCTCTCGCACGACTCCCGGCTGCCCGGCCTGCCGCTGCGCGCGCATTGGGCGGCGGCGGGCACGCGGGAGCTGCGGGACGCCGGCCCGCTGCTCGACCTGCGGAGCGAGGGCTACGCGGCGCTCAGCCCGCTGCCCGACCGCGACGACACCGCCTACCTGCGGGTCCTCGCCCGCGACGAGGACGGGACCGTGCGCGCCCTCAACCACTTCAACAAGAAGGCGAAGGGCGAATTCACCCGCGCCTTCCTCACCGCGCCGGAGCAGCCGACGACGCTCGCCGAGCTCCTCGACTGGGCGCCGACGGCGGGGCTCGTCCTCGAGCGGTCGGGGAAGCGCGAGCTCGCCCTCGTCGTAACAAGGGCCTGAACGCCGACGAGCGCTTCTAGACTGCCCCGGTGATCCCTGAGGACTGGACTCCCGTCGAGCGCGACGACGACGGCGAGCTGATCGGCTTCCTCGAGCCGGTCGCCGACGGCGTGCGCCCCGTCAGCCCGTTCGGCTATCCGGTGGGGGAGCCCGGCGGCGAGGACGAAGCGATCGAGCGGCTCAACGAACTCGGGCTGCGCTACCTCGCCGAGCCGTGGATCCTCATGCGGGAGGGCACCGAGCATCGGGTCCGCTTCCTCGAGGCGGGCCCGGCGCGCGCCGTGCTGCAGGTCTTCTTCACCGAGGGCGTCTACTCGGGGGAGAAGTTCGTCCTCACCCCTCCGCTCGGCGCGGACGTGCTCACTCCCGAGCGCCCGCTGCGCTGACCGAGCCGTCCGCCCAGGCCAGGGCCCGCAGCGCGAGGAAGGTGAGCCACCGCGACGGCTCGCCGGCCGGCGCATCCTCCTCGACCCAGGCCACGCCGGGATGCCGCCGCTCCTGGAGCCAGGTGCCGTCCGGCCGCCGCGCCGCCCGGACGACCGCGATCGCGTCTCCCAGCCGCGGATCCGCTGCGATGCCGTCGTGCAGGGCGGCGGAGCGGAAGTAGTCGACAGCGCGGAGGGCGTTGTAGAACCAGCGGAACGGGTACGCGAAGTGGGTCGCCCACGGGGCCACCGGCTCGCCGGTCGAGAGGCGGTACAGCAGCCGGCGCTCCAGCAGGTATCGCTCACCCGACTTGCGCGCTTCCCGGAGCTCCGGGGTTCCGCCGGTTCGCCGCTCGTAGGCGAGGATCCCGACGAGCGAGTTGAGTGTGGAGTGGAAGGACGACCGGGTGGCGCCCTCCACCCAGAGGCAGTTCCACCCGCCGTCGGCCAGGAGATGTTCGGGGAACCATCGGGCGATCCGGGAGACGTCGGCGCCGAGCCAGGCGCCGTTCGCGAGCGTCATCGCGTTGATGCAGCAGTCGACCTCCCCTCCCCAGTACGGCAGGTCGTCGTACTCCCACCGGCAGTTCCGGGCGAGCAGGTCGGCCGTGCCGGCCAGGGCACTCGCCTCGAGGCCCCACTCGCGCAGAGACGTCAGCGACCAGGTCGTTGCGGTCCATGGCTGTCCCTCCGTGCGCGCGCCGAAGTCGAAGTCCTTCGGGAAGTAGGCCCCGCCCGCCCACTGGCCGTCGGCGTCCTGTACAGCGAGCAGTCGTGCGCCGAAGCCCTCCGTCGCCACCCGGGCGCGGGTCGCCTCCCACACCGCGGGCGGCTCGCCCGCCAGATCCCGCTCGACCTGCCAGCGGAGTGAGGGGTCGGAGTCCAGCAGCCAGTGCAGCAGCTCGCGGTCGTCCATCCTGCAGGCCGGGCTAGGAGGCGTTGGCATCGGCGTCGGCGCCGGCCCGCCAGCAGCCGACGAGGTGGTCGTCGACGAGTCCCGCCGACTGCATGAGCGCGTACATCGTGGTGGGGCCGACGAAGCGGAACCCCCGCCTGCGCAGCTCCGTGCTGAGGGCCGTCGACTCCGGGGTGACCGCGGCGAGGTCCGACAGCTCGCGCGGCCTCTCGGCGGGCGGGCGGGCCGGGGGAGCGAAGCTCCAGATCAGCCGGTCGAGGGCGCCATCACCGTCGGCCGTGACCATCGCGAGCAGGGCTCGGGCGTTGCCGATCGTCGCCTCGATCTTGGCGCGGTTGCGGATGATGCGGGTGTCCTGCATCAGCCTGTCGACGTCGTCGTCGCCCCAGCCGACGATCACCTTCGGCTCGAAGTCGGCGAACGCCTCCCGGAAGCCGGGGCGCCGGCGGAGGATGGTGATCCAGGACAGGCCTGCCTGGAAGCCTTCGAGGCTCAACTTCTCGAAGAGCGGCCGATCGCCGTGCAGGGGCCTGCCCCACTCCTCGTCGTGGTAGCGGCGGTACTCGGGATCGGCACCCGCCCAGCCGCAGCGGATCCGGTCGTCGGCGTCGAGGAGGGCCACGGGTGCGAGCGTACGCGGTGCGGGGAGGATCATGCGGCGACGGTAGATCACTTGGTCGGCACGCATCAGCCGCGCCCCCGCTCCGTGGATCGCGCGGCTCACGAGGCCGTGGGGAGGACTCAGGAGTTGAGGACGGCGGCACCCAGGTTGAGGGTCGTCGCGTAGAGGATCCACATGAGGTAGGGCACGAGGAGCAGTGCCGCGGTGCGGCTGACCGGCCAGAACACGAGGATCGTCGCCCCGACGCACACGTCGAGGAGCACGATCACCGCGAGGCCGACCCACAGCGCAGGAGCGCCGATGACCGCGTAGCCGCCGAAGAAGAGCGGCGTCCAGACCGCATTGAGGAAAAGCTGCGCGCCGTACAGGGTCAGCGCCGGTGTCACGTACTCGGTGCGGCGGCGGAGCCATACCAGCCACGCCGCCACAGCCATCAGCACGTAGAGGGTGGTCCAGACGGGACCGAACACCCAGTTCGGCGGAGTCCACGCGACCTTCGCCGCGTCGGCGTACCAGCCGTCGACCTGGGCGATGGTGGTCAGCGAGCCGAATGCCGCCACGGCGAAGGAGGCGAGCAGGAAGAGGGCGAGCGCCCCGAGGCTCCGGCCGTCGAGGCGTCGGCGAGGCGGGGTCACCAGGCTGTCGCCAGGCAGGATCGTGCTGTAGGACATGGCCTTCCCGTCGGTTCCGAGCAGTGTAGGCAGGCCCCCGCCGCCGGGCCCAGAGGTTGCCGGAACTCTCCGGGCACTATACGGATGTCAGTTCGGCGGGCCCGCGCCCCGCCGTCACCAGCCGGACTCCCAGCCGGGAGGCGTGGCCGCTACTTGCCGACCAGCGGCCCCATCGCCTTCGCGGCCAGCGACGATCGGCGGGTGATCCGCTCCTCCAGGTCGCCGAGCCCCATCGCGGCCATCCCCGCGTTGGCGCCGACGAAGCGCAGCGGCTCCGGCTCCCACTTCGGCGATGAGTGCGACACCCACGGCAGCCGGGTCAGCTCGGTGCGGGAGCCGGTGATCAGGTCCGCGAGGGTGCGCCCCGCGAGGTTGGTGGTGGAGAGCCCGTCGCCTACGTACCCGCCGGCGAAGGCGATGCCGGTCTTCGGGTTGTGCCACACCGACGCGTGCCAGTCGCGGGGGACGCCGATCGGACCGCCCCAGGTGTGCGTCACCTCGGCCCCCGCCGCGGCGGGGAACAGGTCGTCGAGCGTGCGGCGGAGATGCCCGAACACGCGCTCGTCGCGGTCGTGGGACTCCTTGACGGTGCTGCCCCAGTGGTAGCGGGCGCCCCGCCCGCCGAACGCGAACCTGTTGTCCGCGGTGCGCTGGCCGTACACGAGGAGGTGCCGGAAGTCGGTGAACGTGCGGCCGTGGGGGAGCTGGAGCTCGTCCCACACCGAGTCGGGCAGCGGCTCGGTCGCGATCATCAGCGAATACAGCGGCAGGATGCGCCGGTGCGTCCGGGCGAGGGTCGGCGTCCAGCCTTCGAGCGCGAGCACCACAGTGTCGCAGGTGACGATGCCCTTGTCGGTGATCACGTGGTGAGCGGCGTAATCGGTGACTGTCGTCCCCTCAGCGATCCGCACGCCGCGGCGCTCGATCGACGCGGCCAGCCCGCGCACGAGGCGGCCGGGGTGCAGCCGGGCGCAGTTGGGGTCGAACACGCCACCCAGCGCGCCGGACGCGGCCACCGACTCCGGTCCGAGGAGGTCGAGCGTGTCCACGCCGAACTGGCGCGCCTCGCGCACCTCCTCCTCGGCGGCCCGCAGCTGCACCGCCGACCGCGCGTATGCGACGGTGCCGCCCTTCTCGTACGAGCAGTCGATGCCGAGCTCGTCCGCGGCGCGGCCCACCTCATCGACGGTGTCGATCATCGCGCGCCGCATGGCGACGGCCGCGCTCCGCCCGTGCTTCCGGGCGAGCGACGCCGTGCTGCGGGGGAAGAGCGCGGACGCCCAGCCGCCGTTGCGTCCGGAGGCGCCGAACCCGGCGATCTCCTTTTCGACGATCAGAATCGAGAGCGCCGGGTTCCGGTCGAGCAGGTAGTGCGCGGTCCAGAGGCCGGTGAGGCCTCCGCCGATGATGCAGACGTCGGCCTGGGTGTCCCGGTCGAGCGGCGGCCGGGGCGCGAGCGCGTCCCCGTCCGCCGCCACCGAGTCGAGCCAGAAGCTGACGTCCCGGTACGGCCGGCTCACAGGCGGGTCCAGGCCTCCGAGAGCACACCGCGGAGGATCGACTCGATCTCGTCGAACTCCTTCTCGCCGATCGTCAGCGGCGGCGCGAGCTGGATGACCGGGTCGCCCCGGTCGTCGGCGCGGCAGTAGAGGCCGGCGTCGAACAGCGCCTTCGACAGGAAGCCACGCAGCAGCCGCTCCGACTCGTCGTCGTTGAACGTCTCCTTCGTCGCCTTGTCCTTCACGAGCTCGATGCCGAAGAAGTAGCCGTCGCCGCGCACCTCGCCGACGATCGGCAGGTCGTTCAGCTGCTCCAGCGTCTTGCGGAAGATCGGGCTCTTCTCCCGCACCCGCTCGGGCAGGCGCTCCTCCTCGAAGATGCGGAGGTTCTCGAGCGCGACCGCGGCCGACACGGGGTGCCCGCCGAAGGTGTAGCCGTGGTAGAACGCCGTGGAGCCCGTGCGGAACGGCTCGTACAGGCGGTCGCTCACGATGGTGGCGCCGATGGGCGAGTAGCCGCTCGTCATCGCCTTCGCGCAGGTGATCATGTCCGGCACGAAGCCGTACGTGTCGCAGGCGAAGTAGTTGCCGATGCGGCCGAACGCGGTGATGACCTCGTCGGCGACGAGGAGCACGTCGTACTGGTCGCAGATCTCGCGCACGCGCTGGAAGTAGCCGGGAGGCGGCGGGAAGCAGCCGCCCGAGTTCTGGACGGGCTCGAGGAAGACGGCAGCGACGGTCTCGGGACCCTCGAACAGGATCATCTCCTCGATCCGGTTCGCGGCCCACTGGCCGAACTCCTCCTTGCTGCCGGAGAAGCCCATCTCCTCGCTGCGGTAGTAGTTCGTGTTCGGCACGCGGAAGCCGCCGGGGGTGACGGGCTCGAACATCTCCTTCATCGCCGGGATGCCGGTGATGGCGAGCGCGCCCTGCGGGGTGCCGTGGTAGGCCACCGCGCGGGAGATCACCTTGTGCTTCGTCGGCCGGCCCTGCAGCTTCCAGTAGTACTTGGCCAGCTTGAATGCGGTCTCGACGGCCTCGCCGCCGCCGGTGGAGAAGAACACGCGGTTGAGGTCGCCCGGCGCGAGGTCGGCGAGCTTGTCCGCGAGCTCGATGGCCGACGGGTGCGCGTAGGACCAGATCGGGAAGAACGCGAGCTCCTCCGCCTGCTTCGCGGCCACCTCGGCGAGGCGGCGGCGCCCGTGCCCGGCGTTCACGACGAACAGGCCGGAGAGGGCGTCGAAGTAGCTCTTGCCGTTCGAGTCCCAGATCGTGTGGCCCTTGCCCTTCACGATCACGGGCACGCCGTGCTCCTCGAGCACGGACTGGCGCGAGAAGTGCATCCAGAGGTGGTCCTTGGCCTTCTGCTGAAGGTCCTGGTCGCCCGCCCGGCCGCCGTCGGCGGGAACGAGCTGTTCGGTCATGGTCATCGTGTTCCCCAGTCGTAGAGCTGTTTGTGGAGTCGGAGGTAGACGAACGTCTCCGTGGAGGCGACGCCCGGAAGTGTGCGGATCTCGGTGTTCAGGAGGTCGATCAGCTCGTCGTCGTTCTCGCAGACGACCTCGGCGAGGATGTCGAAGTTGCCCGCGGTCATGACGACGTAGTCGACGGACGGCAGGCCCGCCAGCAGGTCCGCCACCACCCGGGTGTCGCCGGAGACGCGGATGCCGATCATCGCCTGCCGGTAGAACCCGAGCTGCATGGGATCGGTCACGGCGACGATCTGCATGACCCCGGACTCGGTCAGCTTCTGCACGCGCTGGCGCACCGCGGCCTCGCTGAGCCCGACGGCTTTGCCGATCTCGGCATAGGAGCGTCGACCGTCGGCCTGCAGCTGCTCGATGATGGCCTTGGAGACCCCGTCGAGCTGCTGGGGCTTCGGCGGCACAGCCGATCTCCGCGTGTCGATCACCCTTCGATACTGTCAGCCCGCCGCGCTTCCGGCAAGCGAATTCGTCGTATGCAGCCGTTTCAACTGCGGATTCGGTGGGAATCGGCTCGGTGCGAGCTCGTTCTCGCCGCTAGAGTGACCGCATGACGGACCTGCGCAACTTCATCGGCGGCGAGTACGTGGACTCGGCCTCGGACGCCCGCCTCGACCTCGTCGACCCGGCGACCGAGGAGGTGTACGGCACCAGCGCGATCTCCGACGCCTCGGACGTCGACCGCGCCTACTCGGCCGCGCGCGACGCCTTCGAGTCGTGGCGGGACTCGACTCCGGCCGAGCGTCAGCTGGCCCTGTTCCGGATCGCGGACGAGATGGAGCGGCGCGCCGACGAGTTCGCGGCCCTCGAATCCCAGGACACCGGGAAGCCGCTCGGCTCGCTGGTCGCCGACGAGATCCTCGTCTCCGTCGACCAGATCCGCTTCTTCGCGGGCGCCGCCCGCGTGCTCGAGGGCCGCGCAGCGGGGGAGTACATGAAGGACCACACCTCCTTCATCCGCCGGGAGCCGATCGGCGTCATCGGCCAGGTGACGCCATGGAACTATCCGCTCAACATGGCGACCTGGAAGTTCGCGCCCGCCATCGCCGCCGGCAACACGATCGTCCTCAAGCCCTCCGACACCACCCCGTCGTCGACGGTCCTCCTCGCCGAGGTCGCCGCCGAGTTCCTTCCCCCGGGCGTCCTCAACGTGATCACCGGCGACCGCAGCACGGGGGGCGCGATGGTCGACCACCGCACGCCGCAGATGATCTCCATCACCGGCTCCGTGCGAGCGGGCATGGAGGTCGCGCGCGCCGCCGCCTCCGACCTGAAGCGGGTGCACCTCGAACTCGGCGGCAAGGCTCCGGTCATCGTCTACGACGACGCCGACCTCGAGCTCGCCGTCGCTGGCATCGCGGCCGCCGGGTACTTCAACGCCGGGCAGGACTGCACGGCCGCCACCCGCGTGCTCGTGCAGGAGGGCATCCACGACGAGTTCGTCGCGGCGATCGCCGACTACGCCCGCGAGAACGCGAAGGTCGGCGCGCCCGACGAGGACGTCTATTTCGGCCCCGTCAACAACGAGCGCCAGCTGGCCCAGGTGAGCGGATTCGTCGACCGGCTCCCGGACCACGCGGACATCGCGCTCGGCGGCGCACGCCAGGGCGACCGCGGCTACTTCTGGCCGGCGACGATCGTGTCGGGTCTGCGCCAGGACGACGAGGCCGTGCAGAACGAGATCTTCGGCCCCGTCATCACGGTGCAGCGCTTCGCGGACGAGGCGGAGGCGCTCCGGCTCGCCAACGACGTGCAGTACGGGCTCGCCTCCTCGGTGTGGACGAAGGACCACGGCAAGGCGATGCGCGCGGCCCGCCTCCTCGACTTCGGCTGCGTGTGGATCAACGCCCACATCCCGGTGGTGGCCGAGATGCCGCACGGCGGCTTCAAGCACTCCGGCTACGGCAAGGATCTCTCGATGTACGGGTTCGAGGACTACACTCGCGTGAAGCACGTCATGAGCTACATCGGCGGGTGATTGCTGGGGGAGGGCGAGCAGTTCCGTGACCCCGGGCCACGCCTTCTACTCGCCGCTCGCGGCCGACGTCGGTGGCGGATTGAACTGGACGTTCTTCGCAGCCGGCCACGTGCTCGCGGGGTTCGAGCCGTCGACCGCGACCGAGACGGTCCTGTCGCTGTGGCGGACGGCGAATGCTCCCGACGCGTCGATCGAATCCGTCGTCGCGGCCGTGCCGACGCGCGGGCCATCGGCCGTGGAATCCTTCGCGGTGGTCGTGGTGGGGGAGCGCACGACGCTCGTCCTGCGCGGCAGCGCGAGCGTCGATGTGCAGACCGTCACCGGCCAGCGCCGCATCGACTCGCGCAACATGCAGCCGTGGTACCTCGCCGAGTTCGACGGCGTGACCGGACTCACCCTCGGGTCGTCCGCGCGCCCCGCCGGAGTGGACTCCGCGCCGGGATCGGCCGACCTGCCTCTCGCGAGCGGCGTGATCCGCGCGCCATGGCTCGCCTGGACTTCCGCGGAGGCGGGTGCTGCCCCGCCCGTCGAATCGCCGCGCCGCTCCCGCCGGGCCGAGCGCCGCGCCCCGCTGTCGAACACGATCGTGCCGCATCAGCCGTCCGCCCCGATCAGCGGGCAGGTGCCGGTGCAGAATCTGGCGGTCGCGCCGGGGCCGTACCGGGCGCCCATCACCATGCCGATCCCGGTGATCCCCGTCGGCGGGCTGCCACCCATGCCGTCGTCCCGGCCCGCGGCCGCCCCGCCCGAGAACCTCGACGACACCGTCCGCGGGCTCGGGACCGGCAGGTGGACCTCCCGCGAAGGCGAGCGGGCCGCGGAGGTCGCGCAGGCCGCCGAGGCGTCCGGTGCCGACATCGAGGACACCATCGTCACCCGCCGCAGGCACCGGGCCGATGTGCCGCCCCTCGCCACCTGGTCGCCCGCGCGGATGGAGTTCGATCCCCGCTTCGCGCCCGGCGGCGACACGCGCGGGGGTGTCGGCTGGTACTGCTTCAGGATCGCCGGCGGCCAGGTCTACCAGCTGGACACCCCGGTCTACATCGGGCGCAAGCCGAGCAGCCCGCGGATCGTGACAGGAACACTTCCACGCCTGCTCAAAGTGGCCTCTCCGACGATGGAGGTGAGCAGCACGCACCTCGAGGTCCGGCAGGAGGGCGGCTCGGTCGTCGTCACCGACATGCGCTCCACGAACGGCACCTTCGTTTCGCAGCCGGGAGCGGCACCCGTAAAATTGCGGCAGGGCGAATCGATGGTGGTGACGCCCGGCACTCTCGTGGACATCGGCGACGGCAACGTCGTCGAGATCCTGCCGATCCGCTGAGCTCGGCGCTCCCCGACCCCGGCTTCTGCCGGACCACAGGCAGGACTCGTGACACAACTAGGCCGCTCCAACCCCGGCCATCAGGTCGCCGTCCCGCGGCGCCCCGACATCCGCCTCACCCTCGGCTGGTCCGCGGTGACCGACGTCGGCCGCAAGCGCACGGTCAACGAGGACAGCTTCATCGCCCAGAGCCCCGTGTTCGCCGTCGCCGACGGGATGGGCGGCCACTCCGCCGGTGACGTCGCGTCGAAGGCCGTCGTCACCCGCCTCGCCGAGGTGATCGAGACCGACTTCATCGACCCGGACGTCGTCGAGCACGCCCTGTCGACCGCGGCGCGGGACATCTCCCGCGTCTCCGGCCGGACGACGCTCGGCACCGGGACGACCGTGACCGGCGCCGCGCTGACCCTGGTCGGCGAAGACCCGTACTGGGCGGTCTTCAACGTCGGCGATTCGCGGGTGTACCAGCTGCGCGGGAAGCTCTTCGAGCAGGTGACCGTCGACCACTCGGTCGTGCAGGAGCTCGTCGACTCGGGGGTGCTGACCCGCGAGCAGGCGGAGCACCACCCGGACAGCAACGTGATCACCCGCGCAATCGGCTTCAACGAGCTGCCGGCGCCCGACTACTGGATGATCCCCGTCACCGAGGGCCTGCGCCTGCTGCTCTGCTCGGACGGCCTCACCAAGGAGCTCTCCGACGAGGACATCCGGGGCCACATGGTCGCCGGGAAGCCCGCGGGCGAGACGGCCCGCGGCCTGCTCGACGCCGCCCTGAGTCGCGGCGGCCGGGACAACATCACCGTCGTGGTCATCGACGTCCTCTCCACCACCGGCGACTTCGACCTGGACCAGACGGTCCCCCGCCGGGGCACGGGCCGCCACTCCTGACCGTCGCGCCGCGTCGCGCGGTGCGTACACCCGTCGCGCGGTGCGAGCGGCCTCGCGCGGTCGGTATACGCACCGCGCGTGGTGCCTTGCACCGCGCGACGGGTGCTGGCACCGCGCGGCGCGGGCGTGCGCTCCGACGCGACCGAGCTGTCTCCCCTCGGTCTGGGGGACGGCACGCGCCGTCCCGCCTACCGCTGCAACGGCACAGCCCGCGCCTACAATCGGAGACCGGGCACATACGGAGGCGGCCCAGCCCCGCTCTGCCGTTCTGCCCCCGGGGAGCGAGGGGATGACATGACGCGACGTCTGCCGTCCACCCCGCCGACCCTTCCGGGGTTCAGCTACGTGCGGGCACTCGGCTCCGGCGGGTTCGCCGACGTGTTCCTGTACGAGCAGAACATGCCCCGGCGCCAGGTCGCCGTCAAGGTGATGCTCGCCGACGTCGTCAACGACCAGGTCCGCCAGATGTTCCAGGCCGAGGCGAACCTCATGGCGCAGCTGTCGACGCACCCGTCGATCCTCACCGTCTACCAGGCGAGCGTCTCGTCCGACGGGCGCCCGTACCTCGTCATGGAGCTGTGCTCGGCGACCCTGGGCGAGCGGTACCGGCGCGAGCCGATCCCCGTCGCCGAAGTGCTGCGGATCTCCATCAAGATCGCGAGCGCCGTGGAGACCGCGCACCGGGCGGGCGTCCTGCACCGCGACATCAAGCCGTCGAACATCCTCACCACCGCCTACGGCCATCCTGTCCTCAGCGACTTCGGCATCGCCGCGACGCTCGCCGAGTCGGAGCGGACGGAGTCGCTCGGCCTGTCCATCCCGTGGTCGGCGCCCGAGGTGCTGATGGATGAGACCGCGGGCAGCATCGCCAGCGAGGTCTGGTCGATGGCGGCGACCGTCTACTCCCTGCTGGCCGGCCGCTCGCCGTTCGAGCTGCCCGGCACGGACAACAAGTCGGCGGACCTCATCAGCCGCATCAACAGGGCGAGGCCGGAGCCGATCGGCCGCGCCGACGTGCCCGCCCGCCTCGAGCTCGTGCTGCAGCGCGCCATGTCGAAGCGCCCGGAGCAGCGCCCGCGCAGCGTGCTGGAGCTGATCCGGGAGCTTCAGGCCGTCGAGACCGAACTGGGGGTCCCGCAGACGCCGCTCGAGGTCGCGATGGACGACTGGGCGCTCGCCACCGTCGGCGACATGGAGGAGCGCACCCGCATCCGCGGCGTCCCCGCCGTCGCGCCGGAGCGGCGGCGCCGCCGCTCCCGGTCCGCCGATGCGTCGTCGACCGGCGGCGTCGGCACGCTGGTGCGCCCGGGCAGCGGGTCCCGCGACTCGCAGAGCGCCACGCGCTCGCCCGACCGCCCCGCCACATCCTGGCTCGCCTGGCTGCTGGTCGGCCTCTCCGTCGTCGTCATCGCCCTCGGCACCACCGCGATGCTGCTCCTCAACCGCGCCGCCTCCGAGGACCTGCCACGGGTCAGTGACATCGCCGTGTCCGTCCAGGACGGGTCCGCACGCTTCACCTGGCCGGACCCGGGGATCGACGAGGGCGACAGCTACGAGATCACGACCGGCGACGGCCGGACCAGCCTGCAGCGCGAAGCGACCTTCCTCACCGACGTCCGCGACGGCACCCGCGTGTGCATCACCGTCTCGGTGAACCGCGAAGGCAAGGCCGGTCCGCCCAGCAACGAGAAGTGCGTGGACGCCTAGTTGTCCGACGTCCCCTCCCGCACCGGTGCCCGGCTCCTCGCCTGGCTCCGGGCGCACCGGTCCCCGCTCGCCTCCGTGCTGGGCGGCGCCCTCGTGGTCGCCATCCTCGTGACCGTCGCCGTGGTGTCGACCGGCTACACCGCTCAGCGGATGGACTTGGACGACGGCTCGGTCTGGGTGGCGAACGGCTCGCGGCAGGTGATCGGCCGCGCCAACACGCAGGTGCTGCAGCTCGACACCGTGGTGGCCAGCACGAGCAGCTCCCTCGAGGTGCACCAGCAGGGCCAGGACGTGCTGCTCTTCGACCGCGGCAACAGCACCGTCGAGGTCGTCGACACGGCGACAGCCGAGGCCGCCGAGTCGGTGCCCGTGCCGCCGGACGACACGGTGCTGCACACGACGGGCGCGGGTGTCGCCGACGGCCGCGTCGTGGTGCACTCGACCGGCAGCGGGCGCCTGTGGATCGTGCCGATCGACGAGTTCCCGGAGTTCGACGCCTCCCGCGTGCCCGCCGACCTCAACCTGGGCACCGGCAGCGTCTCCGCCCTCGAGCCGGACGGCACCCTCACCGCGTACGCACCCGAATCCGGCGATCTGTACCGGGTGGAGGCCGCGACCGGCACAGTCGTCGACCGCACCTGGCGGATCGACGCCGGCCCTGCCGACGACGACTTCCAGGTCGCGAGCGTGGGCGGACGCTGGGCGGTGTTCGACGCGACCACCAGGATCCTGACCTTCGAGGATCGCACCGTCGACCTCTCCGGCCTGCTGGGCAGCGGCGACACCCCCACCCTCCAGCAGGCATCGGAGGCGCCCGCCGACGACGCTGTGTACCTCGCCTCGTCGAGCGCGCTCGTCCGGGTGCCGCTCCCCGGAGGCGACCCGGTCGAGGTCGTCGATCTCGCCGCAGAGGGCCGGGCGGGTGCTCCCGCAGCTCCGCTCGTCGTCGGCGGCTGCGCCTACGCCGCCTGGACGACCGGCGACGTCTGGACGGGCTGCGCAGGCGGCGGCCTCAGCGCCGCGGACGGCGTCCCGGCCTCGGCTCAGCTGGCCCTGCTCGCCAACGGGCCCCGCGTCGTGCTCAACGACCTCCGCGGCGGCGGCACCTGGGCCGTGCAGGACGGCAACGCGCCGATCGGCGGCTGGGATGAGCTGCTCGCGACCGACGAGGACGACCAGACGGCCGTCGAGGACGAGGACGACACCCCGCCGGAGTACGAGCCCCTGCAGGAGCCTCCTGTCGCCGAGGACGACGTGCTCGGCGCGCGCCCCGGCCGGAGCACCGTCCTGCCGGTGCTCCTCAACGACTACGACCCGAACGGCGACGTCCTCGTCATTTCCGAACTGACCGCGATCCCGGCGGAGGTCGGCTCCCTGGAGCTGGTCAGCGGGCGGCGCCAGGTGCTGCTCACCCTCGATGAGAGCGCCACCGGCCGGGTCTCCTTCGGCTACACGATCTCGGACGGCCGCGGCGGCACGGCGAGCGCGACCGTCGAGGTGGCGGTCCGCCAGCCCGACGAGAACTCTGCGCCCGTGCAGGTGCGCACCACCCGCACCACGGTGGCGGCGGGCGGCCGCGTGACCGTGGAGACCCTCGGCGACTGGGTGGACCCGGACGGCGACTCCCTCTACCTCGCCAGTGCGTCGATCGGCGCCCCCGACGCCGTCACCTGGAAGCCGGGCGGCGAGCTCGTCCTGTCCGACGGCGGCGCGGGCGGTGACCGCAAGGACGTCGCGGTGGCGGTGTCCGACGGCCGCGCCGACGGCGGCGGCACCGTCGCCGTCACCGTGCGGCCCGCCGGCGAGGTGCCGCTCGTGGCCGAGCCGTTCGCCGTCCTCGCGTACGCCGGCACCGAGGTGACCGTCGAGCCGCTGCCGCACGTCCGTGGCGGCAACGGCAGCATCCGGCTCACCAACGTCCCCGAGAAGTCGGGCGTCCGCATCCTGCCCGACTACGAGGGCGGCACCTTCCGGCTGACCAGCGACCAGGCCGGCACCACCTACCTCACCTACACGGTGAGCGACGGGGCGACCACGACCAACGGGACCGTCCGCGTCGACGTGCAGGCTCCGCCGGACCCCGGCAGTGCGCCCATCCCGGTGCCGCACACGGCCTTCATCCGGCAGGGCGGCAGCCAGAGCCTCGACGTGCTGGCCTCGGACATCGATCCTGCCGGCGGTGTGCTCCTCGTCACCGCCGTGGAGGACGTGCCGGATGCGCTGCGCGTCGAGATCCTCGAGCAGCGCCTGCTGCGCATCACGCTCACCGCGCCCCTCGCCGAGCCGCTCTCCTTCTCGTACCGGGTGAGCAACGGGCTCGCTGACGCCACCGGCACCGTCACGGTGATCGAGATCCCCGATCCGCTGCGCGCACAGCCGCCGATCGCGCGCGGCGACACGGTGTCGGTCCGGGTCGGCGACGCGATAGACCTGCCGGTGCTCGCGAACGACGAGCACCCGGACGGCGAGCCCCTCCAACTCGATCCCACCCTGATCACGCCGCTCCCCGCCGGGGCGGGGCTGCTGTTCGCCGCCCAGAACCGCCTCCGCTACCTGGCGCCGGACGCTCCCGGCAACTTCACCGCCGTATACCGGGTGAACGGTCCGGACGGGCAGTGGGCGACAGCCTCCGTCGAGATCTCCGTCCGGGAGGCGGACGCCGCGGCCAACAACCCGCCGGTGCCGCGGACCATCGAGGCGCGCGTGCTCTCCGGCGAGTCGGTGCGGATCCCCGTTCCGCTGACCGGAATCGATCCGGACGGTGACTCGGTGCAGCTCCTCGGCCAGGAGTCGAACCCGGAGAAGGGCAATGTCACCGCCGTCGGCACCGACTGGATCGAGTTCGAGGCGGGCGACTACTCCGCCGGGACCGACACCTTCACCTACCGCGTCGTCGACGGCCTCGGGGCACAAGCCGTCGGCGCCGTCCGCATCGGCATCAGCTCCCGGGAGCCCGGCGTCCGCAACCCCGTCGCCGTCGAGGACGAGGTCACGGTCCGGCCGGGCCGGGCGGTCGCCGTCCAGGTGCTCGCGAACGACTCCGACCCTGACGGCGAGACCCTCACGCTGACCGGTGTCGACTCGACCACGGACGGCGGCGAAGCGCGCATCGACGGCAGCGTGATCCGCGTCGCGGCGCCCGAGCGTGCCGGCCGGTACGGGTTCGTCTACACCATCGAGAACGAGCGGGGCGGCACGAGCTCGACCTTCCTGACCGTCGTCGTCGACGGCGAGGCGCCGCTCTCCCGGCCGATCGCGGAGGACGCGGTGCTCGGCCTGAGCGACATCCTGGGCCGCGACACCGTCGACGTGAACGTGCTGGGCGGGGTCTTCTTCGCCGAGGGCGACGCATCGGAGCTGGGACTCCGACTGGTCCCGGGGTTCGACGCGGGAGCCGAGCTGGTCGGCAACGGGCGCGTCCGGGTGGAGATCGGGGACCGGAGCCGGATCATCCCGTTCACCGTCCTGCACCCCGAGGACGAGACGGTCTCCGCCACCGCCTTCATCCGGGTGCCGGGCTTCGACGACGCGCTCCCGCAGCTGCGCAAGGGCGCGCCCCGCCTCACCGTCCGCAGCGGCGAGACCCTCGAGATCGACTTGGCCGAGTACGTGGTCGCGGTCGGCGGCCGCACCGTCCGGATCACCGACACCAGCACGGTGCGCGCGACGCACGCCGACGGCGGCGATCTGATCGCCGGTCCCTCCGACCTCCGCTACCGCAGTGCGGAGGGCTACTTCGGGCCGGCGTCCATCTCCTTCCAGGTGACGGACGGGGACACGTCCGCCGACCCGGACGGGCGCGTCGCGACGCTCGTGCTGCCCATCACCGTGACGCCCCGGGACAACCAGCCGCCGGTGTTCGAGGGCGGCGTGCTCGAGCTCGAGCCCGGCGGCGAGCGGACGGTGCGGCTCGAGCGGCTCACCACCTACCCCTACCAGGACGACGTCGACGAGCTGGCCTGGACACTCGACGACGAGCCGGGGGACGGCTTCGACGTCACCATCGACGGCGGCACGATGACCATCCGGGCCGACGATTCCGCCGAGAAGGGCACCACGACCACGGCGCTCGTCGGCGTGCGGGACGGCGAGAACGCCGGGCAGCCGGGGACGCTGCGGCTCCGTGTAGTCGCCTCCACCCGCCCGCTCGCGAGCCCCGCCGCCGACGTCGCCGTCGCCACCCGGGGCGAGACCACCACTGTCGATGTCCTCGCCAACGACGAGGCCGCGAACCCGTTCCCGGGCACGCCGCTGCGGGTGACCGCCGTGCGCGGACTCGCCTCCGGCGAACTCCCGAACGGCGTGCGGATCACGCCGTCGAGCGACAGGTCCCGCCTCACCGTGACCGTCGACGGCGACGCCGCGCCCGAGGACGTCACGCTGCAGTACGAGGTCACCGATGCGACGGGCGATGCCGACCGCGCGGCATGGGGAATCGTCCGCATCTCCGTCCGCGACACTCCCGATGCCGTCAGCAACGTCCGCGCCACCGGGTTCGCCGACCGGACCATCACCGTGAGCTTCGACCCCGGCGCCTTCAACAACGCGGAGATCACCGGCTTCGACGTGACGGCGACGCCGGTGGGCGGCGGCACCCCGACCACCACGACCTGCGCCTCCACGACCTGCGCGGTGACCACCCCCGGCAACGGGCCGGGCAACGCCGTGCGCATCGCGGTCGTGGCGAAGAACGCCGTCGGGGCGTCCGAGGCCGCCGAGCTCGGCGAGCCGGTGTGGTCGGACGTCGTGCCGCCCGCCCCCGTGAGCCTGGACAGCCGCTCACTCGACCACGGCCTCCGCGTCTTCTGGCGGAAGCCGACCGGCTCCGGCGGCAGCCCGATCACCTACTACGAGGTGAGCGTCGCCGGGTACACCGGCACCCTCGCCGTCTCCGCGGGCGACGCGGCGGGAACCGAGTACTCGCTCGACGTCGCGGATTCCGACATCCCCAACGGGGTCGCCGCGGAGATCCGGGTGAGCGCCCGGAACGGCGCATACGGGGGCCTGACCAACTGGAACTCCGCGACCGCGAGCGGGACCCCCGCGGGAGCACCGGTGGCGGTCCGCGCGCCCAGCGCCTCGGTGGCCGACGCCGGCGACGACGGCGCCGGCTCCGTCACCCTCGACTGGGCGGGCGCCTTCGACGGCAACGGCGCAGGGGTCGGCGCCTTCTACGCCGCCCGGTACACCGGCACTCCGCCCCGCTGCGTCGCGCGCGACGACGGCGGCCGGGGCACGGATCTCACGATCCCGCCCGCCAGCGACGAGTTCCGGCATATGGGAGGCGCCACGAGCACCACATTCACGGTGCCGGCCGGGCAGCAGTACCGCTTCGTCGTGTTCGCCTACAACGGCCAGGGCTGCACGTCGAGCGGCGAGGTGAGCGCCGTGACCCGGCAGCCCCCGGGCACGCCCACCGCCGTCCGCATCGGCGGCCCCGCCCCCACGGGCGACGGGCGGTACGACTTCGTCCTCGACGGCGTCGACTACGCGTCGCGGGGCGGCGCGACCTCCTTCGCCTACCGGGTGAGCGGCAGCGGCACCACCTACCCCATCGCGGTCGGCGACAGGATCCTGGCGGGCGGCGGCATGTACGGCTCGGCGGCGGCGATCGAGGTGCAGGCGTGCGAGAGCTACCCCGAGAAGACGCTCTGCTCCGGGTGGTCGGCACCGAGCAGCGTCTTCACCCCCGTGGACACCCGACCGGGCGGGCTGGCGTTCGCTGCGCCCGGGACGTGGAGCTGGGCGGCAGCACCGGCCGGCAGCGGCTACTCTGCCGTCGAGTACACCTGCGACGGCTCGACGTGGACCGGCATGCCCGCGAGCGGCAGCTGCCCGGCAGGCCCGAGCGGCACGTTCCAGGTGCGCGTCACCGTTCCGGGCGGCGCCGCCTACCTGAGCCCCGTGTACTCGTCGAACGACTTCGACTGACCTGCGGAACGACACTGGAGAAACCATGACGATGACCCCCGAGCAGGCAGCCTGGTTCAGCGACATCTTCGGCCGCCTGGCCGCCAACGTGGAGCAGGTGCTGCTCGGCAAGAGCCACGTGATCCGGCTCGCGCTCACCGCCATGCTCAGCGAGGGGCACCTGCTCCTCGAGGACTTCCCGGGCACCGGCAAGACCTCGCTGGCCCGCGCCATCGCGCAGAGCGTCGCGGGCGTCTCCACCCGGGTCCAGTTCACCCCCGACCTGCTGCCGGGCGACATCACGGGCGTCAGCATCTACGACCAGCGCTCCGGTGAGTTCGAGTTCCACGCGGGGCCGGTGTTCGCGAACATCGTGCTCGCCGACGAGATCAACCGCGCCAGCCCGAAGACGCAGTCGGCACTCCTCGAGGTGATGGAGGAGGCCACGGTGACCGTCGACGGCGTCCGGCACCCGGTCGCGGCTCCGTTCATGGTGATCGCGACCCAGAACCCCATCGAGCAGGCGGGCACCTACCGCCTGCCCGAGGCGCAACTCGACCGCTTCATCCTCAAGACCTCGATCGGCTATCCCGACCACGCCGCCACCCTGCGCATCCTCGAGGGCTCGACCGTCCGGTCCCACGAGAACGTCCTGCCGCCCGTGGTGCCGGCCGAGGTGGTCGTCGACATGACCCAGCTGGCCCGCACCGTGCACGTCGACCCGTCCATAGGCGACTACGTCTCCCGGATCATCGAGGCGACGCGCAACGCGACGGAGGTGCGGCTGGGAGCCAGCGTGCGGGCCGCGATCGCGCTGCTGCGGACCGCGAAGACCTTCGCCGCGAGCAACGGCCGGCACTACGTCATCCCGGACGACGTGAAGGCCCTGGCCGAGCCCGTCCTCGCGCACCGCCTGGTACTCGACCCGGAGGCGGAGTTCGACGGCGTCACCACCTCCAACGTGATGGCCCAGCTCCTCATCGAGGTGCCGCCGCCGTCCGAGCGGCAGGCCGTGTGACGACCACCAGCAGGCATCGCGGCGGCTCGTCGGGGAGCGGGGCGCGCGTCACCGACGGGACCCGCACCCGTGCGGAGCCGGCGGCGGTCTCCAGCGCGGACGGGCTCCGCAACTCGCGGACCCGCATCGTCGGAACCCGCACCGGGCACTGGGCCGATCTCGTCGTGCTGGGCGTCCGGGCTTCGCGCGCGACGGGCTCCGCGCTCGCGCGGGCGTGGCGGGCGCTCGCGTCGGTGATCACCCCACTCGGCTGGTCGCTGCTCGCGGTGGTCGCCATCGCCTTCCCCGTCGGCTACCTGGCCGGCTGGGGCGAGCTCGCGGTGGTGGCCTGGGCGTCGACGGTCCTGCTGCTCCTCGCGGGCCTCTTCCTGCTCGGCTCCCACGCCCACTCCGTCGAGCTGCGGATGCCGCACAACCGGGTGGTCGTCGGGGAGCCGGCCGTCGGCGGCGTCACCGTGCACAATCCGTCGAAGCGCAGGCGGCTCGGCGCCACGATCGAGGTGCCGGTCGGCGCAGGCCTCCTGGAACTGCCGCTCCCGTCGCTGCCGGCGGGCGGTTCGTTCGAGGACGCCTTCACTGTGCCGACCAGTCGACGCGGCGTGCTGCGGGTCGGCCCGGTGCGGACTGTCCGGGCCGACCCGCTCGGCCTCATCCGGCGGGAGCACGTCTGGCCCGGCAGCCTCGAGCTGTTCGTGCATCCGAAGACCGTCCCGGTCCCCGCCACCAGCACCGGCCTCGTCCGCGACCTCGAGGGCCAGGTCACCCGGGACATCACCTCGAGTGACGTGTCCTTCCACGCCCTCCGCGACTACCGCTCCGGCGACGACCGGCGCTACATCCACTGGAAGTCCACCGCGAAGACGGGCGTGCACATGGTGCGCCAGTTCGAGGAGACACGGCGCAGTCATCTGATCGTCGCTCTCAGCCTCTCGGCGGCCGACTACGAGACGGAGGAGCAGTTCGAGCTCGCCGTGAGCGTCGCGGGCTCCTTGGGCGTCAGGGCGATCCGGGACGCCCGCACGGTCTCCGTGGTGGTGAGTGAGCGGACCCCCGACTTCGCCAAGCGGAAGCTCCTCGCCGTCCGTCCGCTCGCCATCCTGAGCCCCGCGCGGCTCCTCGACGACCTGGCGCGGGTGGAGACGGCGCCGGCCGCGCTCGGTCTCGTGGACCTGGCCCGGGTCACGAGCGATCAGGTGACCGGCGCCTCCGTGGCGTTCCTGGTCCTCGGCTCCACGGCCACCCCCGCGCAGCTGCGCGGCGCCGCTGCCGCCTTCCCGGTGGGCGTCGAGGTCGTCGCCGTCGTCTGCGATCCCGGATACTCGCCGTCGCTGCGCCGGATCGGTGAGCTCAGCGTGCTGACCATCGGCTACCTGGAGGACCTGCAGAAGGCGATGGCACGGAGCCGGGCCGCATGAGCCGCGCCCTCCGCGCTCTGGCGGCGCCCACCCTGCTGCTGCTCGCCGCCCTCGCCGTCGCGTCGGCGGCGTTCTGGCCGATCCACCGGGACGGCTCCCTGCTGGTCGCCGTCGCCGTGGCGCTGCTCGCGGGAACGGCCGTCGCGGTGGCGGGCGCCCTGCTGCGGTGGCCGGCCTGGGCTGTCGGCCTCGCCACCATCGGTTCGTACCTGCTCCTCGGCGTGCCGGCCGCCGTCCCCGGTGAGGCGCTCTTCGGGGTGATCCCGACGGTGCCCGGCCTCGCCGAGCTCGTCTCCGGCGCCGCCCTCGGCTGGAAGGAGCTGCTGACGATCTCCCTGCCAGTAGGCAGCTACCAGTCGCTCCTCGTCCCCGCGTTCCTGTCGGTCCTGGTCCTCACGGTCGTCGGGCTCTCGGTCGCGCTGCGCAGCCCGCTCGGCGAGCTCGCCGTGCTCGCGCCGATCCTGCTGTTCGTCACCGGCATCCTGTTCGGCCCCGAGGAGTCGACCGCGCCCCTCGCGCTCGGACTCGGCCTCCTCGCCGCCGTCCTCGCGTTCCTCGTGCACCGGCGGGCCCGGCGGCACACCGAGGCGCTGCTGCGGCTGAACGCCGGCACCCCCCTCGAGTCACGCGGCGACCGACGGCGCGCCGGGCTGCGGACGGTCCTGGGCGCAGCGCTGGTGCTCGCCGTGGCGGCCGGGGGAGCCACGACGGCAACGGCCCTCGTGCCCGTCCCCGCGAGCCGCACGGTCCTGCGCACCGCCGTCGACGTCCCCTTCGACCCGCGGGAGCATCCGAGCCCGCTGTCCGCCTTCCGCCGCTGGTTCGCCCCCGACCGGATCGACGCGACCCAGCTGACCGTCACCGGCCTCGCCGAGGGGGACCGCATCCGCGTCGCCGCGCTCGACACCTACGACGGGGTCGTGTTCACCGTCGGCAATGGGGAGGCGGGCAGCGTGTCCGGCACGTTCACGCGGGTGCCGAGCGCCGTCGATGTGAGCGACGAGCCGGGGGAGCGGGTCCGCGTCGGCGTCACTGTCGGCGGCTACCGGGGCGTGTGGGTGCCCGACGTCGGCATGCTCGAGCGTCTCGACTTCACCGGGCCGGGTTCCGGCGCCCTCGACGACGCGTTCTACTACAACGCCGAGTCCGGGACGGCGGCCGTGCTGCCGGCGCTCCCGGAGGGGGCCGCGTACACGATCGACGCCGTCGTGGCGGACACGGCAGCCGACGAGGAGATCGCGGGCCTGCGGCCGGGAGCCGCCCCGGTCCCCGAGATCACCGTGGTGCCGGATGAGCTGGACGCCACCATCGACGCCTTCGCCGGGGCGTCCGGCACTCCCGGTGAGAGGCTCGCCGCCGTCGTGGCCGGGCTGCGCGAGAACGGCTACGTGAGCCACAGCGGTCCCGATGAGCCGTTCAGCAGATCGGGGCACTCCGCCGACCGCATCACCGAGCTGCTCACGTCCGCCCCCATGCTGGGCGACGCCGAGCAGTACGCGACGGCAGCTGCGCTGATGGCGCGGCGGATCGGCTTCCCCTCCCGCGTGGTGGTGGGCTTCACGGCGGGGGACGAGGGCGACGTCCGCGGCTCCGACGCCACCGCGTGGGTCGAGGTATCGGTGGCGGGCGGCGGCTGGGTGGCCGTCGACCCCAATCCGGAGGTCCGTCCGGTGCCGGACCGGGAGCCCGACGACGCGACCAGCGTCTCCCGGCCGCAGAGCATCGTGCAGCCCCCTCCGGAGGAGCAGATCGAGCAGCAGGAGGCGGCCCCGCCCGACGTCGCCGAGGAGGAGCCCGAGCCCCAGCAGCCGCTGTGGCTCACCGTGCTGCTCGTGGTCCTCCGGGTTCTCGGCACTCTCCTGCTGGTGCTTGCGATCCTCGCCGCGCCGTTCCTCGGCATCCTCGGGGCGAAGCTCGCACGGCGCCGCCGCAGGCGGACGGCGCCCGACCCGCTCGGCCGGATCTCGGGCGGCTGGGCGGAGTTCGCCGACGCCGCGACGGACCACGGGGTGGACGCGCCGCGCACCGCGACGCGCAACGAGTTCGCGATGGCGGTCGGCGGACGTCCGCCGCTCGTGCTGGCCGCCGCGGTCGACCGCGCCACCTTCGCGCCCGTCGCCCCCGTCGCGTCCGACGCGGACGCGGTCTGGGCGTCGGTTGAGGAGCTGCGGCGCGATCTCGCCACCGGGAAGACGCGATGGGAGCGGATCCGCGCTCTGCTGTCGCTGCGCTCCTTCCGGTCGATCCGGGCGCTGCCGACCCTGCCGGCGCTGCCCGCCCTGCCCGTGCTGCCGCCGCGCTCGGAGCTCCCCCCTCGACCGGAAGGCCGCCGATGACCTGTCCCGTATGCGGCGCGACTCTGCCCGCCGACGCCATCTTCTGCGGAGTGTGCGGCAGCGCCGTCGGCACCCGCGAGGAGCGCGAGGCGGAGCACTCCGCCCGCCCAGCTGCGGCGACGAGCGCGCCGCCCATCGCGTACGTGCCGACCGCCGCACCGGCGACCGCCGTCGTCGCCGACGGCGATGACTTCTTCGACGACGACCAGGCCGGCGGATCCGACGGGGCCGCCGAGGTCGATGCAGGCGAGGCGGATGACGCGGACCAGACCGCCGCGGTGCCGCCGGTGGTGGCAGCCGAGGCGTCGGCTCGGGCGTCGGCTGAGGCGCCGCCTGGTGCTCCGCCGACGGCACCGAGCGCGACGGCGGCCGGCGCGCCCGGTTCGGCCCCGGCAACCGCGCCGTCCCCCGCCCCGCTCGACGCCCGGCCGCTCGCCCCCGAGGAGCTCACCCGCCTCCCCGCCGCGGTGCCCCGGCCGGCCACGACGCGCTTCGTGCTCGTCTTCAGCACGGGCGAGCATGTCGTCGTGGAGGGAACCGGACTCATCGGCCGGCGGCCGCAGGCCCAGCCGGGGGAGTCGTTCGACACCCTGGT
>DATCMN010000460.1:0-2908 GCA_036563405.1 Naasia sp.
GGTGGAGGAGCTCGCGAAGAGCGTCGACGACAACGGCGGCGTGTACATCGTCCCCGCGTTCTCGGGACTGTTCGCGCCGTACTGGCGCCCGGACGCCCGCGGCGCGATCGTCGGGCTCACCCGCTACGTCAACAAGGGGCACATCGCCCGTGCCGCCTTGGAGGCGACGGCGTTCCAGACCCGCGAGGTGCTGGACGCGGTCAACGCCGACTCGGGGGTGGACCTCACCGAGCTGAAGGTGGACGGCGGCATGATCGCCAACAACACCCTCATGCAGTTCCAGGCGGACATCCTCGGCGTCCCGGTCGTGCGCCCGGTCGTCGCGGAGACGACGGCGCTCGGTGCGGCGTACGCGGCCGGCCTTGCCGTCGGCTTCTGGAGCGACCTCGACGACCTGCGCAAGAACTGGCAGGAGGACAGCCGGTGGACGCCGAACATGGACGACGCCGAGCGCGACCGCACCTACCGGCTCTGGAAGAAGGCCGTCACGAAGACCTTCGACTGGGTCGACGAGGACGTCTCCTGACCCACCCCCGCTGACCTGAGGTGCACCTGCCCTCAACAGGCAGCTTTGCCTTCAACAGGCTGGGATCGCCGATTCTGGCCTGTTGAAGGCAATCCAGCCTGTTGAGGGCAGGTCTGCGTCGGGCGACTCAGCGGGAGGCGCGGGTCGCGTCGACCCAGGCGTCGAGCTTGGCCAGGGCGTCGCCGCTGTCAATCGCGCGCGCCGCGTCCTCCATGCGGTCGCGGAGGCGGCCCAGGATCGCGCGGTCAGCGCAGCCCGGGTCGTGGGAGAGGTCCCACGCGGCGAGGGCGGCCGCCGTGTTGAGCAGCACGATGTCGCGCACGGCGCCGCCGGCACCGCCGAGGACCGCGCGGGCGATCGCTGCATTCTCATCGGGGCTGCCGCCCAGGAGGTCACCGATCGCGGCACGCGGGATGCCGAGGTCGCGCGGGTCGAGGTCGTGCTCGGTCACCGCTCCCCCGCTCACCTCCCACACGTGGCTGTGGCCGGTGGTGGTCAGCTCGTCGAGGCCGTCGTCGCCGCGGAACACGAGCGCCGACGCGCCCCGGGTCTGGAAGACCCCGACGAGCAGCGGGATGATCTCCGCGCGGGCCACGCCCACCGCGTTCGCCTCCGGCCGGGCCGGGTTGCAGAGCGGGCCGAGGAAGTTGAAGACGGTCGGGATGCCGAGATCGGCGCGGACCGGGCCGGCGTGCCGGAAGCCGGGGTGGAACGCCGACGCGAACACGAAGGTGATGCCCACCTCGTCGAGCACCTGCGCGACCCGCTCGGGCGGCAGCGCCAGGTCGACGCCGAGCGAGCTCAGCACATCGCTCGAGCCGGAGGCGGAGCTCGCCGCCTTGTTGCCGTGCTTGACGACACGCGCACCCGCCGCGGCCGCGACGATGGCGGACATCGTCGAGACGTTGACCGTTCGGAACCCGTCACCCCCGGTGCCGACGATGTCCACGGCGTCCGAGCTGACGGCGAGGGGGACGGCGTGGTCGAGGATCGCGTCCCGGAAGCCGACGATCTCGTCGACCGTCACGCCCTTGGCGCGGAGCGCCACGAGGAATCCGGCCAGCTGGGCGGGCGTCGCCTCCCCCTGCATCACCCGGTCCATCGCCCAGGTCGACTCGAAGATGCTCAGATCCTCGCCCTCGAGGAGCGTCGCCAGGATGCCGGACCAGGTGGGCGCGTCAGTCACGCGCACATCCTATTGAGGCCCTCCTGCGCGGCCCCGGCCGAGGGTCCGACGGGCGACACGCGCCATTTCGACAAGCCGTCGAATTCACAGGCCCCAATGGGGCTCGAAGGCCCTGCCTTCCGACATAATGGGACTCGTGAGCAGCGCGTCAGTCCTCCAGTCGACAAGCGCTCCGGTCGTCAATCGCTCCAACCCGATCGCGGTGGGAACGATCGTCTGGCTCGGCAGCGAGGTCATGTTCTTCGCGGGTCTGTTCGCGATCTACTTCACGCTCCGCGGAGCGGCGCCCGAGATGTTCCAGGAGGGCCAGGGGATCCTCAACATCCCCTTCTCCCTCGCCAACACGATCATCCTGGTGTCGAGCTCCTTCACCTGCCAGTTCGGCGTCTTCGCGGCCGAGCGGCTGCAGGCACGGGCGACCGGCTGGAGCCCCGCCAAGTGGGGCATGGTCGAGTGGTTCTTCCTCACCTACGCCCTCGGCGCGATCTTCGTGTCCGGTCAGGTCCTCGAGTACGCCACGCTCGTCAGCGAGGGCGTAAGCCTCAGCTCCAACTCGTACGGCTCGGCCTTCTACTTCACGACCGGCTTCCACGGTCTGCACGTGACGGGCGGTCTGATCGCCTTCCTGCTCGTCATCGGCCGCGCGTTCGCGGTCAAGAACTTCGGCCACCGGGAGGCGACGAGCGCCATCGTCGTGTCCTACTACTGGCACTTCGTCGACGTCGTGTGGATCGCCCTGTTCGGGGTCATCTACCTGCTCCCCAACTAGGACGGATCGAGTTGGCTTCCTCCCCCAGACCCGCTCGCCGCGCACCGCGCCGCGGTCGCCGCTCTCCGCTCGCGACCGTCGCGCTGCTCGCGCTCGGCCTCGTCTTCACGGGCGGCGCGTACACCGCGTTCTCCGCGACGGCCGCCGACACCGGCGCGACCGCCGCCTCGCAGGAGAGCGTCGAGGAGGGCAAGAAGCTCTTCACCGCCAACTGCGCCACGTGCCACGGCCTCGCTCTCGAGGGCACCGAGGCCGGCCCGACGCTGATCGGCGTCGGAGCCGCATCCGTCGACTTCCAGGTCGGCACCGGCCGCATGCCGCTCGCCAACACGGGCCCCCAGGCGCCGGAGAAGCCCGTCGTGTTCACCGACGAGCAGATCTCGGCGATGGCGGACTACGTCGCGTCCGTCGCCCCCGGCCCCAGCCT
>DATCMN010000463.1:0-3318 GCA_036563405.1 Naasia sp.
CCAGCAGGCCGGGCTCCTCCCGTGGCGCACGGTGGGATCGAACATCGCGCTCCCGCTGGAGCTGCACCGGATCGGCCGGGCGGCCCGGGAGCAGCGGGTGGCGGAGCTCACGCAGCTCGTCGGGCTCACCGACTTCGTCGACCGCTACCCGGATCAGCTGTCCGGCGGCATGCAGCAGCGCGTCGCGATCGCCCGCGCCCTCGCGGAGCGGCCGCGACTGCTGCTGATGGACGAGCCGTTCGGCGCCCTCGACGAGATGACGCGCGAGTACCTTCAGGGAGAGTTGGCGCGGATCGCGGCGGAGACCGGCGCGGCCGTCGTGTTCGTCACCCACTCGATCCCCGAGGCGGTGTTCCTCTCCGATCGCGTCGTCGTCATGAGCCCGCGACCCGGCCGCATCACCACAGTCGTGCCGACGGCGTTCTCGGGTCCGCGGGACGAGACCCTGCGCGAGTCCGGGGAGTTCTTCGCCCGCGTGACCGAGGTGCGCGAGGCGCTGCACGGCACGCCCGTCGAGCGGGCGAACGAGCGATGAGCGCGACGGCCGACACCCGGGCCCTGCCCGACTGGCTCCGGGTCGCCGCCCCGATCGGCGTCGGCGTGCTGCTGGTCGCCGTCTGGGTGCTGATCGTCGACGTGCTGCGCGTCGCGCCGCGGATGGTGCCGAGCCCCAGCGCGATCGGGACCGAGCTCGTCACCCGGCTCGGCATCATCGGCGAGGACGCGGGGATCACCGCCACCAACTCCCTGATCGGGCTGGCCGCCGGGGCGCTCACCGCGATCCTGCTCGCGGGCCTCGCCGCCGCGTGGCGGCCGGTGAACGGCATGCTGTCGCCGCTCGTCGCCGCGCTCGCGGTCGTGCCGATCGTGGCGCTGACCCCGATCCTCAACACCATGTTCGGGGCGTCCAGCCAGTTCGGACGGCAGGCGGTCGCCGCCATCGCCGCCTTCATCCCCGTGTTCGTCAACGTGCTGATCGGGCTGCGGCAGACCCGCCCGGTGCACCGCGACCTCCTCCGCTCGACGGGCGCGTCCGGCTGGCAGACCTTCCGGGTGCTCACCCTGCCGACGGCGCTGCCGTACCTGATGACGGGCCTCCGCATCGCGAGCTCCCTGGCCGTCATCTCCGCGCTCGTCGCCGAGTACTTCGGCGGGCCGGCCGACGGGATCGGCACCGCCATCGCCACCTACGCCAAGTCGGGCCGGGCGGCCCTGGCGTGGGCCTACGTCGCCGGCGGCATCGCCATCGGCCTCGTGTTCTTCCTCGTCACAGCTCTGCTCGAACGGCTCGTGACGAGGCGCCCGCCGGCCTGACCGGCACCCCTCCGCACCGCAGCACATCATCGAAAGGACGACCATGAGACACAGCACCAGGCGCCGCGGGCTTCTCGCCGCGGCCGCCGCCGGAACGGTCTTCGCGCTCGCCGCGTGCTCCGCTCCCGCCTCGAACGGCTCCGGCGGTTCGGGCGGCTCCGGCTCGGGCGAGGACGGCGACTTCGAGCCCCTCACCTCCGTCCGGCTGCAGCTGCAGTGGCTGCCGCAAACCCAGTTCGCGGGCTACTACGTCGCGCTCGACCAGGGCTACTTCGAGGAGGAGGGCTTCGACGAGGTCGAGATCATCCCCTCCGGCGGCGACATCGTGCCCCAGGACGCACTCGTCGCGGGTGACGCGGACTTCGCGGTCGCCTGGGTGCCGAAGGTGCTCGGCACCCTCGAGGCGAGCGGCGTCGAGCTCACCAACATCGCGCAGGTGTTCCAGGAGTCCGGCACCCTGCAGGTCTCGTGGGCGGATGACGGCATCGAGTCGGTCGCCGACTTCGAGGGCAAGCGCATCGGGTCGTGGGGCTTCGGCAACGAGTGGGAGATCTTCGCCGCGATGGCAGCCGAGGACCTCGACTCCACCTCCGTGTCCGTCGTCACCCAGGACTTCAGCATGAATGCGCTGCTGGACCGGGACGTCGACGCCGCCCAGGCGATGACGTACAACGAGTGGGCGCAGATCCTCGAGGTGGTGAACCCGGACACCGGGGAGCTGTACCAGCCGGAGGACTTCAACGTCATCTCCTACGCCGACACCGAGGGCGCGATGCTGCAGGACGCGCTCTGGGCGGACACGCAGCGCCTCGCCGACGACCCGGCGTACGCCGACGCCGCGGTCCGGTTCCTCAAGGCCGTGATCAAAGGCTGGGTCTTCGCGCGCGACAACCCGGAGGAGGCGTCGGAGATCACCTATGACGCCGCCATCAACGCGGAGGCCGCCTTCCCGGTCGGGCCCGTCCACCAGCTGTGGCAGATGAACGAGGTCAACAAGCTGATCTGGACCGGTGGCGAGTTCGGCATCATCGACTCGGCCGCCTGGGATCAGACTGTCGCGGGTGCGCTCGCCTCCCGCAACCAGGACGGGCTCGAACTGATCACCGCCGAGCCCGCCGAATCGGCATACTCGAACGAGTACATCGAGCAGGCGCTCGCCGAGCTGCAGGAGGAGGACGTGACGGTGGACGGCGAGTACACGCCGATCGACGTCACGCTCACCGAAGGCGGCCAGTAGCAGCCGAACTCTGTCCGGCCACCGCGCTCTCCCTCCACGCAAGGACGCATATGACTGTCACCGACGACTCCGCCACCGACCTCGGCCGCCGCGCCTACGACCTCGACCGGGCGCACGTGTTCCACTCCTGGTCCGCTCAGGGCTCGCTGAAGCCGATGGTGATCGCGGGAGGCTCCGGCAGCACCGTCTGGGACGCGGACGGCAAGCGGTACCTCGACTTCTCGAGCCAGCTCGTCAACGTGAACATCGGGCACTCGCACCCGAAGGTGGTCGCCGCGATCCAGGCGCAGGCTGAGCTCCTCGCCACGGTCGCCCCGCCGCACGCCAACCTCGCTCGCGGGGAGGCCGCGCAGCGGATCCTCGACCGAGCGGGCGACGAGTTCTCCAAGGTGTTCTTCACCAACGGCGGCGCGGACGCCAACGAGAACGCCATCCGGATGGCGCGCCTCGTCACCGGACGCGACAAGGTCCTGTCCGCCTACCGCTCGTACCACGGCAACACCGGTGCCGCAGTCGTCGCGACCGGCGACTGGCGCCGCGTCCCCAACGAGTACGCGCGCGGCCACGTGCACTTCTTCGGCCCGTTCGCCTACCGCAGCGAGTTCTGGTCGGAGAGCGTGGAGCAGGAAGGCGAGCGCGCGCTGCGGCATCTGGAGCGCGTCATCCAGGCCGAGGGGACGTCGTCGATCGCCGCGCTGCTGATCGAGACGATCCCGGGCACGGCCGGCGTGCTGATGCCCCCGCCCGGCTACCTGGCCGGCGTGCGG
>DATCMN010000495.1:0-1549 GCA_036563405.1 Naasia sp.
GGCGGCACCTGGCCGCCCATCCCGTCGCGCAGGTCGAGCTCCACGACATCGCCGGGCTCGACGCGCAGCGTCGGCTCGACGTCGGGGTGCCAGCGGTTGTGCCAGCCGCCGCCGCGGGGGTCGCCGAAGTCCGGGCGCAGCTCGTGCTCGGACATCGTCGCCCCCGTGCGCGGCGTCAGGCGGCGCTCGCGGCGACCCGCGCCGGCGCGAGGCGGAAGTCGTAGGAGAACGACAGCTCGCCGCTGGCGTCGCGCTGCGGCGTGACGACGAGGTCGTCCTTGACCGCGGTGGCGACGTCGTCGTCGAGGTACTCGGAGTCCGCGAAGAAGATCTGGGTGATCAGCGGCTCGCGGTCGGAGGCCTCGACGATGAGGTGCACGTGCGCCGGGCGCCACGGGCTCCAGCCGGCGGCGCGGCACAGCGCGCCGGTCGGCCCCGCCTGGGGGATCGTGTACGGCCCCGGCATGACCGTGCGCACCTCGTAGCCGCCGTCCTCGCCGGTGACGACCTTGCCCCGCAGGTTGCCCGCCGGGACGTCGGGCGCGAAGCCCGAGTACAGGCCCTCGGCGTCCGCCTGCCAGACGTCGAGGACGGCGCCCGCGATCGGGGCGCCCGACGGGTCGAGCACGCGGCCGTGCATGAGCACCGGCTCGCCCACCTCGTCGGCGCGGCGGGGCAGCTCGAACGGGGCTTCGAGGAAGGGGGCGTCCGGGAGGTGGTACGGCCCGAGGATGGTGCCCTGCGAGCCCTCGCGGTCGCGGAACGCGTTCTGCTCGACGGCCGACTCGACGAACACGTCGAGGAACAGCGGCCACTCGCCGGCCTCGCCGACGTCGATGAGCCACTGCTTGGCGGCCTGGAACTCGTCGTAGGTCACGTCGTGGTCGACGACCGCCTGGTGGATGCGGCCCAGGATGTCGCGGGCGATCGTGTCGGTGCGGTTGCTCATGGCTCTCCTCCTGCTCTCCTACGGGACGTTGGGGGGATCGATGGCGGACGGGTGCCGGGCGAGCGGCGTCACCCGGATCTCCATGAACGGGAAGAGCGGCAGGCCGCTGAGCAGCTCGTGCAGCTCGTCGACCGAGGCGACGTCGAAGATGCTGACGTTCGCGTACCGGCCCGCCACGCGCCACAGGTGCAGCCAGCGCCCGTCGCGCTGGAGCTCCTGGGCCAGGCTCTTCTCGCGGGCCTTGAGCGCCTCGGCCTCCGGGGCCGGGAGGTCGTGCGGGATCCGCACCTCCATCTCGGCCATGAACAGCATCAGCGGTCCGTCCGGTGGTGCTCGAGGCGCTCCTCGTCGATCTCCCCGCCGAGCCCGGGTTCCGCGCGCACGGCGACGTGGCCGTCGCGAACGTCCAGCGGGTCGGCGAGGAGATCGTCCTCGAGGTCGAGGAAGTTGGTCAGCTCGGCGGGGCGGCTCGCCGTGGCCGGGAACGCCGCGGCGAACCCCAGCGTGGCCAGCGCGCCGATGCCGCCCTCGTACTGGCTGCCGATGGTGACGGGCACCCCGCGGGCGGCGCACAGCTCGAGGATGCGGCGCGACTCGGTG
>DATCMN010000497.1:0-11091 GCA_036563405.1 Naasia sp.
GAGGATGGAGATGATCGCGATGAGAGCGGGGAAGAACGACAGCACCGCGTAGTAGGTGAGCGACGCCGCGATATCGGTGCACTGGTCCGTCCCGAACTCGCGGAGGGTCTTGCGGAGGGAGTACTTCCAGGAGCGTCCCTCGATCTCGCCCATCGAGTCCGGCTTGCGCGGATCCTCGGGCGACGGTGCGTTCGCCAGCCTCTCGCTGGCGCCGATGTCGGTCATGGCCGGACCTTCCTGCTGCTGTTCGGAGCTGCTGGGTGCTGCTGCGATGTGTGGGATGCGGGTACGGGGGTGTGCCGGGGAAAGAAGGAGGGGCCGTGGGCGTGCTGCCCACGACCCCTCCCGGATGGTGCGTGCTACGCGCGCTGGACGGTGTCCTTCGCGTCGACAGCGGTGCTCTTGACGTCCTGACCGGCCGTGGTGGCCTCGGACTTCACGGTGCTCGCGGCGTCGGTCGCCGTGCCCTTCACGGAGTCCACCGCGTCGGTCGCGGTGCCCTTGACGGCGTCAACGGCCTGCTGAGCGGGCTCCTTGAGGTTCGAGGCGACCTCCTTGGCGGCTTCCTGAGCCTTGCCGACGAGGGGCTCCGCGGCGTCCTTCGCCTTCGAGCCGAGCTCCTTCTCCTTCTCACTCGACGGGATGAGCGAGGAGACGAGCCAGCCCACGCCGAGCGCGATCAGCCCGACGGCGAGGGGGTTGCCCTGAGCCTTCTGGACGACGGCGCGGGGGGCGCCGGCCACCGAGGAGGCTGCGTTCTGGATCGCGCCCTTGGTGTTCGAGGCGGCGTCACCGACGACACCCTTGGCGTCACCGAGGGTTCCGCCGGCGGAGTGCTTGGCGTCGTGCGCTGTACCCATCACCTTCTCCTTCACGGAACTCAGCTTGTCTGCGATCTTGTCCTTCTGGCGGTCCACGATCTTCGACGGGGTCACCTTGTCGGCGAGCGCGTCGACGTCGCTGGACATCTGCTCGCGGGTGGCCTCGATGTTGGCGCGGATGACTTCCGGGTCGTCGCTCATCGGTTCTCCTCGTTCCTCTTGAATGTTTCGGGCAGCTTGCTCAGCGTCTCGGCGGTCTTGGGCGCGCCCTCGACCTCCTTGAGCTTCTTCTTGCCCTGCAGGTACAGAATCAGGGCGATGATCCCCCAGATGACGGCCACGATCACCGCGGACCAGCCGAGGTTGTCGATCAGGTCGCCGATGCCCCACCAGAGGGCGACGGACAGGAAGAAGACCGCCATCAGCGCCGCGTAGCCCGCGCCGCCGAGGAAGCCTGCTCCCGCGCCCGCCCGGGTGGCGGACTGCTTGAACTCGGCCTTCGCGAGCTCCATCTCCTGACGGATCAGGGTCGACAGGTCCTTCGTGACCCTGCCGAACAGCTCACCGAATGAGCTGTTGGCCGCCTCCTGTTCGGAGGGGGTGGGGTGCGTGTTGCCGACCGCCGTCGCCCCGACCGCGCCGGTCGCCGCATGTGCCGCGGTCGACCGACTCTCGGGAGGGAAGGAAGCGTTGCTCATCAGCGCACGTCTCCCGTGGCGGTGCCGCCGAGGCCGGTGCCGTAAGCGGTGCCGCCCACTCCGGTGTCGTACGTGGAGGTGACGTCACCGGCGGTGGAGGTGGTGCTGTAGCCGGTCGGCGCGGTGTACGCCGCGTCCGGATACGCCGCGGTGTAGGTGGAGTCCGAGAACCCCTCCGCCTGATCCGCGTCCTTCTCGTCGGAGGCGACGGTGACGAGCGCCTTGGTGAGCCGCCCGGCCACAACGCCGACGCCGGCGGCGATGGCGATGAACAGGCCGGGCTTCCGAGCGGCGAACTGCTTGACCTCGTTGAGGAGGTCGGCGGGCTCGCGCTGCTCGAGCCACGACGCAGCACCCTCGAGCCGGGTGGCGACCTGGCTGACGATGTCCGCGGCGGGACCGCTGGGCGCCTGGCCCGACTTGATCCCGTTGAGCTGGTCGCTGAGCCCGCGGATGCCTTCCGCAGCCTTGCGCTGCTGGGTCGACGCCTGCGTGGTGAGCTGCGTGCGGCCCTGGTTCAGCAGGTCCTTGGCCTGGTACTTCGCCTCGCCGGCCACGTTCTTGACCTGCGTCTTCGCCTCACCGGCGACGTTCTTGGCCTGGTCCTTCGTGACACCGGCGACGTGCTTGCCGGCGTCCGCCGCCCCCTGGGCGACCTGACCTGCCTGCTCCTTGGCGGCGCCGGTCTTGCCCTGGGCACCGCCCTCAGTGGAGGATCCGAGACCCGCGCCGGAGGTTCCGACGCCCGCACCCGTGGTGACTACCGTCTCGACCTCGACGTACTCGTCGGTACCCGATGTACCGAAGGACGGCGGGTTTCCGGGATAGCTGTTCGACATGACAATCCTTTCCCGTGCTGGTGCGACCCGGGACCTTCCCGATCGCATCGCTGTGGACCCTTCGAGGTTTCCACTCCCGGGAAAAGAGCCTCAAGCACTCGCGGACCGAGCGACCGACGCGTATAGTGACGGCCCCTCACTCGACGGAGCGTCGGCCGTCGCCTGCTCCGGACACGACGAAGGCCGGCCTGGCGAACCAGACCGGCCTTCGGACGTGCAGGGGTGCGTCAGCTGCGAGGCGCGTTGTCCTCGGCCGTGGGCTCGGGGATGAGCTGGAGCCCGCCGGTGCTGTTGGCGGACATGAGCAGCGCTTCCACCCACGCCCGGTTGAGGGTGGGCTGCCGACTGCCGTCGAACTTGAAGCGCAGCGGGATCGTGGGGTGGATCCAGATGGTGCTCCGGCCGCCGCCGCCCTCTACGCCGTGCGACCAGGAGAAGGTGAACTTCTCGTCGCGGCGCAGCTTGGAGACGACCGCCATCTTGACGTGCGCGAGGAGCCGGTCCTCCATCTCGATGCCCAGTTCGTCATCGCCGTAGTAGAGCTTGCCCATGTCTCCCTGACCGTAAAACCTGAATGTTTCTCCAGAGTACAGGAGGGCGGCCCCCGCGCGGGGGCGCGACAGCGCCCCAGTTAGGGCGCATGGCGCCGGAACTCCGTACATCCGGGCGCCCCACTTGTCGGCGGCAGGCGCGAGGATGGGGGCATGTGCGGACGCTATGTGGTGACGAAGGCGGTCTCCGATCTGCTGCCCGACCTGCTGGGCGATGTGGGCGACCGGCTGCCCGACGACTGGAACGTCGCGCCGACGGACACCGTGCCACTGATCCGCTTCCGGCACGGCGAGCGCACCTTCGACACCGCCTCCTGGGGATTCCGCGCGGCCTGGATGGGCGACAAGCAGAAGCGCCCCATCAACGCCCGGATCGAGACCGTCGCCACCTCGGGCATGTGGCGGAAGGCCTTCGCCACCGCACGGTGCATCGTTCCCGCCCTCGGCTACTACGAGTGGACGGTGACCGAGACAGGCAAGCAGCCGCACTTCATCTCCGACCCCGGATCCGCGCTCGCCATGGCAGGGATCGTCGGAGCGTGGCCCGACCCCACGAAGGCGGAGGACGACCCGGACCGCTGGAAGCTCTCGATGGCGGTCATCACCCGGGACGCTCACGTGGCGCCCGGCGAAGTTCACGACAGGATGCCCGCCTGCCTCACCCCGGACGCCTACGCGGGCTGGCTCTCCGATGACCTGAACCCGGACGAGCTCCTCAACCTGCTCGACTACTCGTCCATGACCGTCGCCCACGAGCTCACGCACTATCCGGTGAGCCGGGCGGTCAACTCGGTCCGCAACGACGGGCCGCACCTGATCGAGCCGATCGAGCTTCCTGATCCGGTGGATCCGACGGGCACCGGCACGCCCTAGCCCTGCCGGGCGCCGGTCGCCACCCCTGGTTCGGCGAGCCCGACCGGCCTACCGTCGGTAAGGCGCCGCATGGCGCGCGATCCTGAGGAGAGGTTCCGATGATCGGCAAGGACAAGATCAACTCCATCACGGGGGCCACTGTCTTCGGCAAGGACGGCGAGAAGATCGGCACCGTCGGTCAGCTCTACGTGGATGCGCATGACGGCAACCCGAGTTGGGTGAGCGTCAAGACAGGGCTGTTCGGCCACAAGGAGTCGTTTATCCCCCTGCAGGACGCTCGCGCCGACGGCGACCGGCTCCATGTGGGCTACGACAAGGCCATGGTGAAGGACGCTCCCCGCGTCGACACCGACGGCGCGCTCGGCCCGGAGGATGAGGACGAGCTGTACCGCTACTACGGCATCGGCTCCCCCGCCGCGCACGACACCGACCCGGATCGGTTCGAAGGCCGGGACGACCGGGAGACGCTCGCCGAGGGCGACGCAGTCGTCTCCCCCGTCCCGTCGGCGACCGACCAGAACGACCTGCCCAGCGGCCGCCACCGCGCGGGCGGCGAGCTCGACCGTGACGGCGGTGGCGACATCGATGGCGACGACCGCGTCGGAACCACCGGGTTCGTCGACGACGGCTCCATGGTCCGCTCCGAGGAGCAGGTCCGTGTCGTCGGCATGGAGCGGGTGCCCGTCGCCCGCGTCCGCCTCCGCAAGTACACGGTGACCACCAACGAGCAGGTCACCGTCCCGGTGCAGAAGGAGGAGGTGCGGCTCGAGACCGAGCCGGCCGACACCTCAGACTCGTCCGCCCGGGACACGGTCGACCGGGACGGGCCATTGGCCGGGCCCTCCGGAGCAAGCACTGCCGCCACGGGCACGTCGACCGACACGTCGACAGGGCTCCGCGACGACCAGGGCGATCTTCAGCGCTGACGATGCCGCTGCTCCTCGCCTGCCACTCAGTGGTAGGCGGGGAAGTTGCCGCCGAAGAGACGGCTCCAGTGCTCGAAGCTGCCCGCCACGGTGCCCACCCGCTGCTCCATGAGCGCCCAGCCGGCGCGCTCCTCGGCGTTCGCGATCTGAGTGAGGGCGAACACGCGACTCTCCTCGTCGACGCACGCGTGGACGCTGCCCCGGCCGGTCGGGTCGGGCACCGGTGCCAGTCCGTCTTCGACGAGTTCCGCGAAGAACCGGCGCACCTCGCGCGGGTACACGACGGTGTCCCGCTCCGCCATGAACGCGGCCGCCCGAACCTCCAGGTAGAAGCGGGACAGCGGAACGCTCCTGTAGTGCTGCCACGCCTTCGCAAGGCGCGCCAGCCCGGATACGCTGCCGCGTGCGCCGCTGCGACGCTGGCAGTCGTCGAACCAGTGCTGCTGGGCGACCGGGTTGGTGCGCAGCCAGTCGTCGCGCCCGACGCCGGGGATGCGGAACGACACGTCCTCCCCCACGACCTTGTGCGGGGCGTAAGCGGGGATGAGCGTGACGGACGGGCCGTGCTTCGGGAAGTCGACGACCACGCCGGGCCGGCGGATGCGCACATCAGCCTCGGGCGCCACCTCCTGGGCGGCCCGTCGGACTTCGGCGATGGCCCTTTCGGATGAGAACGGGTGACGGCTCGGCAGCCAGAGGAAATAGTCGGCACCGCTCAGCTGGTGCACGGCGGTGCCGCGACTGAAGGATCCGACGTCGAGCGCCGCCCTCGCGCCCAGCAGGTGCGCCACCGGCTCGACTATCGCGCGCCGTCGCGCGGCGAGCATCTCCTCCTCCTGACGTGGCGCGAGCCACGCCAGGAAGACACTGAACGCCTCTTCGGCGGTGGTCGCCATGCTTCCCCCTCGCCCGCTTGTCCCCCGACATCCACCACTTGGGCGGGCAGGAGAAGAGTAGGCACGGGAATACGGTCGCGCGCGCGTCCCCCGATTCCGCTGTTCGGATTACGAATGCGCGGGCATGCGCGTCCACCGATCAGGCCGGCGGCGGATCAGCCCGGCGAAACGGAGACCGACTGGTCACCGCCGGGTCACCGCCGACGCCCACACCCACGCCTTGTGCACCGCACCGCTGTGCAGACGGAACTCGACCAGCACCGCGCGATCGGTCCAGGCGACGGCCCGCCCCTCGACCTCGATGGGCGCCTCCGGAAAGCGGACCCAGGCGGTCACGGCGACCGGCTCGGGCGCCTCGCGGACCTCGCCGCCCGCCTCCTGCTGGGTCAGGGAGAGAGGTCGCGGCCGGATCGCCGCCTCGTTGATGGCCTCCTTCGAGAGGTCGGAGCCGTAGCGCCTGTTCGTCCCCATGCTTCGAACATACATTCGAATGCCGACGCCGGCCACGAGAGCACCCCTGCGAGCGCCAGGAGTCTGGACGGGCATCGGGGGTCCGTGACACGATTCGGCACGTGAACAGCGATCCGGCGGGTGACGCGCGGCGAAGTGACCTCGTGCGCTTGCGCCGAGTGCGCGACAGGATCGACCGCGAGTACGCCCAGCCGCTCGATGTGGAGGCTCTGGCTCGGGGCGCCAACATGTCGGCCGGCCACCTCAGCCGGCAGTTCCGCGCCGCCTACGGCGAGTCCCCCTACTCCTACCTGATGACGCGACGGATCGAGCGCGCCATGGCGCTGCTGCAGCGCGGCGACCTCAGCGTCACGGAGGTCTGCTTCGCCGTCGGCTGCTCGTCGCTCGGCACGTTCAGCACCCGGTTCACCGAGCTCGTCGGGGTGCCGCCGAGCGTGTACCGCGCGCAGGCGACCCACCCCACCGCGGGCCTGCCGTCCTGCGTCACCAAGCAGGTCGCACGACCGATCAGGAATCGAGAAGCGCGAGCCCCCGAGCCGCGCCTAGCGTGACGGCCATGAACATCACCATCCACTCCAGCTTCCTCCCCCACACCGATCCCGAGGCCTCCCTCGCCTTCTACCGCGATGCGCTCGGCTTCGAGGTCCGCCTCGACGTCGGCCGGGGCGATATGCGCTGGATCACCGTGGGCCCCGCCGGCCAGCCGGACACCGCGATAGTCCTGCATCCGCCGCTGGCCGATCCCGGCCTGACCGAGGAGGAGCGGAACACGATCCTCGACCTCATCGCGAAAGGCAGCTACTTCGGGGTGAACCTCGCTACCTCGGACCTCGAGGCGGCGTTCGAGAAGGTGGAGGCGAGCGGCGCCGAAGTGGCGCAGGAGCCGATGGACCAGCCGTACGGCGTCCGCGACTGCGCCTTCCGCGACCCCGCGGGCAACATGATCCGAATGCAGGAGATCCCGAAGGAAACATGACCACCGACACCAGCACGGACTCCGGCCAGCGCACCGCCCACGCCGCCGACACCCACGATCTGATCCGGGTCGTCGGCGCGCGGGAGAACAACTTGAAGGATGTGAGCCTCGAACTGCCGAAGCGGCGGCTCACCGTCTTCACGGGCGTGTCCGGCTCGGGCAAGAGCTCGCTGGTGTTCGGCACCATCGCCGCCGAGTCGCAGCGGATGATCAACGAGACCTACAGCACCTTCGTGCAGGGCTTCATGCCCTCGCTGGCCCGGCCGGACGTCGACGTGCTCGAGGGCCTGACGACGGTGATCATCGTCGACCAGGAGCGGATGGGCGCGAACGTGCGCTCGACGGTCGGCACGGCGACCGACGCGAACGCCATGCTCCGGATCCTGTTCAGCCGCCTAGGGCAGCCGCATGTCGGCTCCCCGCAGGCCTTCTCCTTCAACGTCGCCTCCGTCACCGGCGGCGGCGCGTACACGATGGAGAAGGGGACCACCGCGGTGAAGGAGCGGCGCGACTTCACGATCACCGGCGGCATGTGCCCGCGGTGCGAGGGCATGGGCACCGTCTCCGACATCGACCTCGCCCAGCTGTTCGACGAGAGCAAGTCGCTCGCCGACGGCGCGATCACCGTCCCGAACTACACCGCCGACGGCTGGTACGTGCGCATCTTCGGCGCGGTCGTGCCCATCGACGCCCCCATCTCCTCCTTCACCGCGGAGCAGCGGCAGGAGTTCCTCTACGGCGCTCCCCGCAAGGTGAAGTTCGAGAACATGAACCTGACCTACGAGGGTCTCGTGCCCAAGGTGCAGAAGGCGTTCCTCTCGAAGGACGTCGACGCGATGCAGCCGCACATCCGCGCGTTCGTCGAGCGGGCGGCGACCTTCGCGGCCTGCCCGGACTGCGGCGGCACCCGGCTCAACGAGGGAGCCCGCTCCTCGAAGATCGACGGCATCAACATCGCGGACGCCTGCGCCATGCAGATCAGCGACCTTGCCGAGTGGGTGCGCGGCTTGGACGAGCCGTCCGTCGCCCCGCTCCTCGCGAACCTGCGGCGGACCCTCGACTCGTTCGTGGGCATCGGTCTCGGCTATCTGTCGCTCGACCGGCCGTCCGGAACGCTGTCCGGCGGCGAGGCCCAGCGGACGAAGATGATCCGCCACCTCGGCTCATCGCTCACCGACATCACCTACGTCTTCGACGAGCCGACCATCGGGCTGCACCCCCACGACATCCAGCGGATGAACGACCTCCTCCTCCAGCTGCGGGACAAGGGCAACACCGTGCTGGTCGTCGAGCACAAGCCGGAGGCGATCGCGATCGCCGACCACGTCGTCGACCTCGGACCGCGGGCCGGGACCCACGGCGGCCAGATCATGTTCGAGGGCACGGTCGACGGCCTCCGGACGAGCGGCACCCTCACCGGCACGCACCTCGACGACCGAGCGTCCCTCAAGCCCGCCGTCCGGACGCCGTCGGGTGCGCTCGAAATCCGCGGTGCGAGCTCGCACAATCTGCAGAGCGTCGACGTCGACATCCCGCTCGGCGTGCTCGTGGTGGTCACCGGCGTCGCCGGCTCGGGGAAGAGCTCGCTGATCCACGGTGAGGTCGTCGGCCGTGAGGGCGTCGTCTCCGTCGACCAGACGGCCATCCGGGGCTCCCGGCGGAGCAACCCGGCCACCTACACCGGGCTCCTCGACCCGATCCGCACGGCGTTCGCGAAGGCGAACAAGGTCAAGCCCGCCCTGTTCAGCGCCAACTCGGAGGGCGCCTGCCCGGTGTGCAACGGCGCGGGGATGATCTACACGGACCTCGGCGTGATGGCCACGGTGGCCACCACCTGCGAGGAGTGCGAGGGCAAGAGGTTCCAGGCGGCGGTCCTCGAGTACAAGCTCGGCGGAAAGGACATCAGCGAAGTCCTCGCCATGCCGGTCGCCGAGGCCGAGGAGTTCTTCCGCACGGGCGACGGCAAGGTGCCCGCCGCCCACGCGATCCTCGACCGCCTCGCCGACGTCGGCCTCGGCTACATCAGCCTCGGTCAGCCGCTCACCACCCTGTCGGGCGGCGAGCGGCAGCGCCTCAAGCTGGCGACGCAGATGGCCGACAAGGGCCAGGTCTACGTGCTCGACGAGCCGACGACCGGCCTGCACCTCGCAGACGTGCAGCAGCTGCTCGGTCTGCTCGACCGGCTCGTCGATTCCGGCAAGAGCGTCATCGTGATCGAGCACCATCAGGCCGTGATGGCGCACGCCGACTGGATCCTCGACCTCGGGCCCGGCGCCGGCCACGAGGGCGGGCGGGTCGTCTTCCAGGGGACGCCCGCCGACCTGGTGGCTTCGCGCTCCACGCTCACCGGGGAGCACCTGGCTCGCTACGTGGGCGCCTGATCCTCATCGGGAGGCCAGCCCGGACGCGAGGGCAGCGAACATCCCGAGGTTGACGATGCAGTGCGCGGCGGCGCACAGGGCCGCGCTCGCGCCGAACCGCGAGCGCGCCACGGCGACCGGCAGCGCGAAGGCGAATACGGTGAGCACCGCGTAGGGCTGCCAGTAGTGGTACGCCGCGAACAGACCGGCGCTCGTTACTGCTGACGCCCACGGTCCTGCGGGGATCCGCGGCAGCAGCTCGCCCCGGAAGTACAGCTCCTCCGCGATGGGCCCGAGCAGCACCATCCCGGCGAACCAGAGCACCAGGGTGACGACGCGCTCGGTGTCGCCCATGCCGGTGAGGGAGCCGAGCCCCGCGGACAGGCCGGCCGGCAGCCAGGAGAACAGTGTCGCGCGGAGCAGCGGCTCGAGCCCGACGACGATCCCGGGCAGCAGGGACGCCGCGAGGGTGACGGCGAGCAGCGTCACGGCCGAGCGGAGGAACCTCCGCGTAGACCGGCGCACCGGGGCCGGCGCGGGGCTAGGCACGGGCACGGACACGGGCACGGGCACGGGCACGGGCACGGGAGCCGCCCGCCGTCGCAGCCGTCGCCGCAGCGCGAGAAGCAGGGGCACCTGGACGAGGATCGCCCCGCCGAGCAGTGCCCACAGCGGGGGCAGCCCTGCGGCTGCGAGCACCGGGGCGCCGGCCGCGGACACGGCGGTGAGGGCGAGCCCGGGCAGCAGGTGCCAGGCGAGGACCTGGGGCCAGGACATGCGGTGCCCGGCGTGGGCGGCGAGGAGGGGGCGGAGGGAGGAGGCGAGAGCTGTCATGACGGAAGGCTCGTCCCGGACCTCCTCGACGAACCACCTCCTTCGTCGAGGAGGTCCCTGGCTAGCCTCGCAATCGTGACCGATCCCCGAATCCAGGTCCTCTCCGACTCCGTTGCCGCGCGCTCGCTGCTGAACCCCGAGGAGCGTCGGTACCTGACGCCGTTCCTCGGCGAGGAGCGCAGCATCTCGCAGGCGGCTCAGGCGGTCGGCGAGACTGTGGAGCGAACGGCGTACCGGGTCCGCGCGCTCGCGCGGAAGGGGCTCGTCGTCGCCGTGCGGGACGAGCCGCGCAAGGGCCGGCCCATCACCATCTACCGGGCGGCGGAGGAGATCCGGGCCCCTCTGGCGCAGCTGCCGCTCGCCGACATCACGCAGCTGTTCGACGCCCTCGATGCGCAGGGGCGGGACGCGTTCCTCGCCGCCCTCTCACGTCTCGCCGTACGCGCGGGCGTCTTCGACTGGTCGCTCCGGCTGTACCGGGCCCCCGACGGCGGGCAGCGGTTCGAGGTGACCTCGTCGACCATCGAGGACGGCGCTCTGTCCGCGGCGCGCTCCCCCGCCATCGTCTTCAACTGGATCCCGGTGGCCCTCGACGACGCGGCGGCGAAGCGCCTGCAGCAGACGCTGCTGGCGGTCATCGCCGACCTGCCTGTGGCGGACGGGGCGCCCACCCACCTGGCCGGCTTCTTCCTCACCCCGACGGCTCCCTGAGGCCGCGGACTACACTCGTTCCCGTGAATCGACGGCCCACTGCTCTGCCCATCGGGCGTTCGGAGGTTTCCGGCGCTTCCCGCGCCGGCTCGAGGTAGAGGCCCCTTTGCTCTCCTCCCGGCTTCTGCGCCGGTG
>DATCMN010000503.1:0-4876 GCA_036563405.1 Naasia sp.
GAGTGCCGTCTACGGAGCGACCTCACAGGTCGACGGCTCCTCCGACATGGCGAGCTATCTGACGATCGCCGAGGACGAGCTCTACGTGCCCGCCGACCGGAGCGAAGAGTGGGTGTGGCTGCGCGGACTGTCGAAGCCCTACCAGACCTTCGGACCGCTATCTCAGGAAGTCGCTGATGCGAACTGGGCGTCGGTGGTCGAGGAGCGCGGGGCCGACTATCAGGAGCGTCTGCGCGCCCCAGGCGGCGGGTTCTACAGCTACGAGAACGCGCACTCCCCGGCGAGACTCGGCGCTCTTCCCCGCGACCCGTACCGACTCCTGAATCACATCTACAAGGTCACGCTCGGGCAGGGGCCGTCACCGGACGGGGAAGCCCTCGTCTGGATCGCGGACACGATGCGTTTCGGCGCAGTGCCGGCCGACCTCCGCGCTGCTCTGTACAACGCAGCTGCCATGATTCCCGGCGTCGAGATCACCGAAGAGCAGGCGAACCTCAACGGGGCGACCGGCATCGCCATCGGCCGCACGGAGGGAGCAAACGGCATCCGCCAGGATCTGATTCTCGATCCCGCGACCGGGCAGCTGATCGGCGAACGGCAGGTGCTGACGAGAGCCGATGAGGAGAGCGGCTACCCGGCCGGGACCACGATCGCGTGGACCGCCATCACCGTCTCCGTCGTGGACGGGGCGCCCGAGGGCGGCACCCTCAACGGCGGCTTCGATGAGGACGGCTGCGTCTCGACCGGGCCGGGCGCCTTCCAGTGCCCGGTGGAGGGCGCAGATGAGTAGCGCGGCCATCGATCCGGCAGCGATCGATCTCCCGCCCACGGAGTCGATCGACATCACGGCACTGATCAGCCAGCAGCATCGCGACCACTGATCCAACGAGGGGCGCCCGACCGATCCGGTCAGGCGCCCCTTCGCGTTCTTGCGGTCCGACCGCGCCGCGCCGCCACCGAACGGTCGGCGTCCCCGAAGCGCGGCTGCGCAGGTAGTGTCGCGGCATGCAGGTGGAGGACGTTCCGGTCGCTGCAAGCGTCCGTCCTGAGGTGACGACAGCCTTCGTCGTCGATATCTGGACGCACCCGACCGGCTCGCCGCAGGACGCGTGGCTCCTGGCGCGATATGCGCTCCACCACTGCGACGGGGAGCAGGCAGTGCAGTGGGCGCGAGCTCGAGAGGGCGAGCGCACTAGGGCTCTTGTTTTCGCGACAGCCGGCTTGGACAGCCCGACCGAGACCTGGCTGTGGCTCTACGGCCAGAATCCGAACGGATACACCGACACGTCGATCACGCTGCACGGCCCCTGACGTGCGCCAGACCGAAGGCTGGAATCCCCCTCAACTGATCCAGCCGACGGCTTGCAGCACCTCGTGAGCGGCATCCTCCTCTGAGCGGTCATGGGTGGTGACGATGATGTCTCGAACGCTCTCCAGGTCGGTTCGCGCAGCGTGATGGTCCACCCACGCGCGCAGGGAGGTCCGTAACTCCTCCGTCGGCTCCCGGCGTGTGACTCTCTCCTTGAGCACGTCCACCGGAGCGGTCAGCTCGCAGACGGCGAACGATGCCGCCGGCACTGCAGCGCGCAAGCGTTCGAGCCGGTCGGCATCCGCAACGACGGTGGAGATGACGACGTGGATGTTGGGCACGCGCGCATAGTTCGGCCAGATCGCTGCGAGGTTCGACAGCCAGAAGTCGCGCTCGGGTGCCGGGAAGATGAGATTGAGCTCGTCCACGTCGATGACGCCGCAGGGGATGCCGCGCGCCCCGAGCATCTGAGAGATCGGACGAGCCAGTGTTGTCTTACCCGACCCGGGCGACCCGTGCAGGATCAGGACGTGTGCCGAGTTCACGCGACGAAAGTACCGCCTGGGGAACGACGAAGGGCCGCCCGCCGGACGGCCCTTCGTGTTCTCGTCGGGATGACAGGATTTGAACCTGCGACCCCCTGACCCCCAGTCAGGTGCGCTACCAAGCTGCGCCACATCCCGCGATGTGACCCCGACCATACCGGTCCGGGCCTCCGGTAGCTTACCCGGTCCGCGGAGGCGCCGGGCGCGCGAGCCGCGCCTCCGCCTACGCTGACTGACGTGGCGCACGGCGGCTTCACCTGGGGGCACGAGAAGCTCGGCCTCGCCCTCGCTTGGGACGACGACCACGGAGTCGAGCTCGGGGCACTGGCGGCGGGCACCGTCGATGAGACTGAGCCCGGCCCTCCGCTGCACTGTCAGCCCCTCGTCGAGGCGCTGATCGCCGGAGGCGGCCGACGCCGGGCTACCGGCCGGCTGACCGAGACCGCGGTCGGCTCGCACCTCCGCTACCGCTCGCACTCCACCTCCGAGGACGCCGACTCGGTCGCTCTCGAGATCACCCAGCACGACGAGGAGACCGGTCTCACGGCCATCACGCGGATCGTCTCGCCTCGGTCGACCGCCGGGTTGCGCATCGAGGTCACGGCGGTCAACGACGGCGAGTCGCCGGTCATCCTCGAGGCAGTCGCGGTGGCAGTGCTTGCCGGGGCGCCGACCCCGACCGCCGTCGACGACCTGGACCTCCTCCTCGGCCGCAGCGAGTGGCTGGCCGAGAACCGCTGGGAGCGCCGGCCCCTGCGCGATTCCTTCGTGGACCTCCAGCTCGCAGAGCAGCCCGGCGACCCGAAGGGCTCGGTCAGCGTCGTTTCCACGGGAACCTGGTCGACCGGTCGGGTCCTGCCCGTCGGCGTGCTCGTCGACGGGAGGACGGGGCGATCGTTGGCCTGGCAGGTGGAGACGAACGGGGCCTGGCGCTGGGAGGTCGCGGAGCGGCGCGCCGGGGCGGTGGTCGCGCTGTCCGGTCCGACCGACACCGAACACCAGTGGACTCTGGTGCTCGAGCCGGGCGCGCGATTCACGTCGGTTCCCGTCACCGTCGCCGTCGGGCCGGAAGGTGGCGACGTTGAGGGCGCGATCGCGGAGCTGACCCGCTACCGGCGGGCCTCGCGGGCCCGGCACCCCGACAACGACGCCCGGCCCGTCGTGTTCAACGACTACATGAACACGCTGGAGGGCGACCCCTCGACGGCGAAGCTCCTTCCCCTCATCGACGCCGCGGCCGAGGTGGGCGCAGAGACCTTCGTGATCGACGCCGGCTGGTACGACGACGGCGGCGAGTGGTGGACCAGCGTCGGCGAGTGGCTGCCCTCCACGAAGCGCTTCCCGGGCGGCCTCGGCGAGGTGATCGACCGCATCCGGGACGCCGGCATGATCCCCGGACTCTGGCTGGAACCGGAAGTCGTCGGTGTGCGCAGCCCGATCGCAAAGCGGCTGCCCATGGAGGCCTTCCTGCAGCGGCGGGGCGTGCGCGTGCGGGAGACGGCCCGGTACGCGCTCGACCTCCGGCATCCGGCGGCTCGCGCGCACCTGGACGGAGTCGTCGACAGGCTCGTCTCCGACTTCGGGATCGGGCACCTCAAGCTCGACTACAACATCGACGCCGGCGTCGGCACCGACCTCGACGCCGACTCCGCGGGTGCCGGCCTGCTGGCCGCCAATCGGGCGCACCTCGCCTGGCTGGACGGGATCCGGAACCGGCATCCCACTCTGGTGCTCGAGAACTGCGCGTCCGGCGCGATGCGCAGCGACTTCGCCCTCCTCCGCCGGATGCAGCTGCAGTCGACAAGCGACCAGCAGTCACCCACCCTCTACCCGCCGATCGCGGCGGCGGCACCTCTGCAGATGCTCCCCGAGCAGGCGGCGAGCTGGGCTTATCCGCAGCCGGAGATGAGCGCGGAGCAGGCGGCCTTCACGCTGGTGACGGCGATGCTAGGCCGGTTCTACCTCTCAGGCCACCTCGACCGGATGACCGGCGAGCAGCGCGCGCTGGTCGCCGAGGCCGTCACGGCGCACCGGACGCTGCGGGCGGCGATCGGACGGGCGACGCCGTTCTGGCCTCTCGGCCTGCCGGCGTGGTCAGACCCATGGGCGGCCCTCGGGCTCCTAGATGGGGATGAAGCGCTCGTCAGCCTGTGGCGCCGCGACGGCGGCGCTGCGAGCACCGACCTCGCACTTCCCGGATTCCGTGGCCGCCAGATCGACGTGGAGGTCGTCTTCCCGGCGTCGCTGCCGCAGTGGACGAGCCGGTGGGACGCGGATCGCGGAGTCCTGACGATCGAGGCGGCGGCAGCGGTCCCCGCGGCCCGCACGCTCCGGCTCACCGCGCGCTGAGGAGCGCCCTCAGTTCTCGAACCGTTCGAACAGGTTCCGTTCCGGCACGCGGGCGACGACGTCCGCCGACCACTCGTCCAGGAGCCTCCCGAGTCGCGCCACCATTTCCGGCTCGTCGGCGGCGACATCCCGCTGCTCGCCCGGATCGGCCTCCAGGTCGTAGAGCTCCTGGCGGCCGTCCTCGAAGAAGCGGAGCAGCTTCCACCTCCCCTCGCGCACCGCGGCACCGGGAGTGCCGCCCTGGTTCGAGTAGTGCGGGTAGTGCCAGAACAGCGGACCGTGCGCTCCGTCATCTCCCGACCAGGCGGGCAGGAGGTCGACGCCGTCGACATGCTGCTCGGGGCGAGGCGGGGCGCCGGCCGCGGCCAGCAGGGTGGGATACAGATCGGGGCTGCTGAAAGGCAGCTCCGACGTGGCGCCTGCGGGCAGCCGTCCCGGCCACCCGACGAGGAACGGCACCCGCACTCCGCCGTCCTGCATCCAGCCCTTCCCTTCCGCGAGTGGAGCGTTCGAGGTCGGCGAGCCTTCCGCGGTGGAGAGCCCGCCGTTGTCGGAGGTGATGATCACGAGCGTGTTCTCCGCTCGGCCGGACTCGGTGAGCGCATCCAGGAGGCGGCCGATGTTCGCGTCGAGGTTCGCCATCATGGCGGCGTAGACGGGGTGGGACTGGTAC
>DATCMN010000508.1:0-5273 GCA_036563405.1 Naasia sp.
AAGTGCCACTTGGTGCTGGTATCTCGGTGAGTTACCAGCACCAAGTGGCACCTCGGCGGTGGGCGGCCCTCGCTAGACGGTCGGGTGCGGGTGCTCCGTCGTGTCCGGCTCCGAGCGGAGCACGTCGGCGAGCGCCTCCTCCGGGCGGGGCGCGACCTCCTGGTCGTCCTCGATCGACGGCGGACCGTGCAGCGGGTGCTCCTCGCCGCCGCGGATCGCCTCGACCACCGCGCGAACCCGCTCCGACTCGAACACGTCCTCCAGCAGCATCGGCTTCTCGTCGGGGCCGGAGAGCGGGATCTGCCAGTTCGGGTACTGGCTCTCGTCGGTGCCCGGCTGGTTCTGGGTGCGCCGGTCGCCGACCGCGTCGGTCAGGGCGATGTTGAGCAGCCGCGACGGCGCAAGCGTCAGGTAGCGGTGCAGGGCGACGATCGTCTCCTCGTTGCTCGGCTCGTCGCCGATAAGACCCCGCTTGCGCAGTTCCGCCATCCAGCTCGCCCGATCCTTCCGGTCCGCCTCCGCCTCCTCCTCGACCGGACGGGTGAGGAGGCCGAGCCGATTGCGGAGCTCCACGTGAACGCCGTTGAGGTAGCCGTTGGTGGGCGGCAGGTCGTGGGTGGTGACGGATGCGAGGCACAGCTCCCGCCACTTCTCGGCGGGCAGCACCTCCGCGTCCTCGTCGCGCTCGAACCAGAGGATCGAGGTGCCGAGCACGCCCCGCTGGGCGAGGTACTCGCGGGCCGAGGGCTCGACGACGCCGAGGTCCTCGCCGACCACCACAGCGCCGGCGCGCTGCGCCTCGAGGGCGAGGATGCCGATGGTCGCCTCGTGGTCGTAGCGGACGTAGGTGCCGTCGGCGGGGGAGCCGCCCTCGGGCGTCCACCACAGCCGGAACAGGCCGATGATGTGGTCGATCCGGACGCCGCCGGCATGCCGGAGCACGTTGCGGATCAGGTCCCGGAACGGCGCGTACGCCGTCTCCGCCAGGCGGTCGGGCCGCCACGGGGGCTGACCCCAGTCCTGTCCCTGCTGGTTGAAGGCGTCCGGCGGTGCGCCGACCCGGATGCCGGTCGCGTAGACGTGCCGGTTGCGCCACGCGTCGGCGCCGCCCGGGTGCACGCCCACCGCCAGGTCGTGCATGATCCCGAGGCTCATGCCGGCGTCCGTGGCCCGCTGCTGTGCGGCGGCCAGCTGCTGGTCGAGCTGCCACTGCAGCCACATCTCGAAGTCGATCTCGTTGCGGCGGGCGTTCGCGAACTCCGCCACCGCGACGCTCGACGCGTCCTGCAGCTCGTCGGGCCAGGTGCGGTAGTCGTCGCCATGCTCGATGGCGAGCACGTTCCAGGTGGCGAACTGGCGGAGCGCCTCACCGTGCAGCTCGCGGTACTCGGCGAACTCCTGCTCGCGCTCAGTCGTGGCGGGAACCCGGTGCAGCAGCTCGAGCGCGGCCCGCTTCGTCGTCCAGGACGTGTCGCGATCGATGGTGTCCTTTCCGTCGACCTCGGCGTGCAGCTCGGCGGCGAGAGCCTCGATGCCCTCCCGCTCCTCGTCGTCCAGCTGCCCGTACTCGGGCACGTCCGTGACGCGCAGGTAGAGCGGGTTCCAGAACCGCCGCGACGACGGCAGGTAGGGGGAGGGCTCCAGCGGCGCGACAGGCTCCGCCGCGTGCAGCGGATTGACGAGGATGTAGTCGGCGCCCTGCTCCGCCGACCAGACGGCCAGGTCGCCGAGGTCGCCTAGGTCGCCGACACCCCAGGACCGGCTGGACCGCGCGCTGTACAGCTGCACCGCGAAGCCCCACGACGAGCCGTCGCCGAGCGTGTCGGGTACGCCGAGGAAGGCCGGCGTGATGATCAGCTCGCATTCGCCGGACCGATCGCCCTCCGTCGCGCGCAGGCGGTGGTAGCCGAGCGGGAGGTCGGCCGGGAGGTCGATCTCGATCTCGGTCAGCGGGCCGTCGGTCGGGGTCTCGTAGGGCTCGTCCGCGCGCGGGAGGAGGAGCCGCTCCTCGCCGTCCTCGAGTCGCAGATGCAGCTCCAGCTGCCCGATGTCGCGCACCCGCGCGGTGATGGCCGCCTCGTCGCCCGCAGTGATCACGCGGACCGGCGGCAGGAGGGTATCGTCCTCGTCCGCCGTCGCGGCGTCGGGATCCACGCCCATCGCGGCGAGGACCGCACGGATCGACTTCTCCGGCACCTCGATCTCGCGATCCTGCCAGTCCTCGAACGAGGTGGAGATGCGGTACTGCTCGGCGAGCGCGGTCAGGTCGTCGGGAAGGGCCATGCGTCAATTCTCCCTCGCTGGTGGCCTGCCCGCTTCTAGCGTCGGAGCGGCTATGTCGACCGAGTGGCGTCCTACACAGTTTGTGGTTGCCTCCGTTCGGACACGGCGGGCGATTCGGAACTTCCCCTGATGGGCCGGGGCGTAGATTCGACGGGGCCGGCAGGAGAACGGCCAGGAGAGACGGGGGAACGAGCTTGGTGCGGGTAATCGCGATGCTGTGCTCGATCGAGTGTTCCGTCCGCTCTTCCCGCGGATGCCGGATGGGCAGTCGAGACGGCGCGCTTCGGCGTCAGCCGCAGCGGGGCAAGCTCGGTGACCGCCTTGCGTGAGTTCCGCAAGTACCTCGAGGAATTGGGCGGTCTCGGTTCGGTGGCTGCGGGTCAGGAGCACACCGCGATACTGAGGTCTCGCGCTCCGAGAGCCCTCCGGGAATTCGTCCCGCTACACAAGTTGCGCGAGCGCGGGGCCTTTTTCACAAGCAATGACATGGCGGAGAAGCTATGGGCGCCCGCCCTTCAAGGGCTTGGCCCCTCTTCCGTCGTTGTGGATCCCGCGTGTGGAGCGGGGGATCTCCTCATACCGCCGCTGACCAGACTGCTCGCGGAACGGCCTGACAGCGTGCCGCGGTCGATAAGAGGCATTGATGTGGAAAGAGATTTCGTTCGCGCGGCGCGCACGAGACTCGCTCTCTTGTCAGGTCGCTCGACCGGCGAATTCTCCGCCATAGTGACGGGTGATTTCCTCGAGGATGACATCTCGGGAACGTTGGCGCTGGCCACCCATGTCGTGATGAATCCGCCCTTCTCGATGGTGCCATCCCCTCCCGGCTCGGAGTGGAGTTCCGGAGCGGTGTCGGCGGCGGCCGTGTTCGTGGACAAGGCTCTGGAATCGATGGCGTCCGGGGCGCGACTGCTCGCCATTCTTCCTGACGTGTTGCGAAGCGGTGCCCGGTATGGCAGGTGGCGGCGAAGTGTGCGTCGAAGGTCGAACCTCGTCCGCCTTGAAGACCTCGGCCAGTTCGATGAGCTCACCGATGTACATGTCTTCGCGCTCGAACTAGTACGTGAAGAGAACCCGAGCTGGAACGCGCTCTCCCTTGAGGAAGCTCGCGTCTCGGATGCCTCTAGAGTTGGCGACTTCTTCGACGTGCGGGTCGGCGCAGTCGTTCCTCACCGACACGCGGAAGTCGGTCCGTCCCTCCGCTTCATCACGGCCCGCGGGCTCTCTTCGCTCCCTGCTGATCCGCCCTACCGACGCTTTCCTGGGCGTGCCGACCGGGGGCCCTTCGTGGCGGTCCGCCGGACGTCGCGACCTGGCGAGCGCAATCGTGCGAAAGCCACTTTGGTGGATCGCGACGAAGACATGGCAGTTGAGAATCATCTGATCGTGCTCAAGCAACGAGACCCAGCCGCATTTGGGTACGGTGATCTCCTCGACGTACTTCGTTCCGGGAGTACCACGGAGTTCCTAGATGAGGTGATTCGGTGCAGGCACCTGACTGTCGGCGCAGTGCGAGACGTACCGTGGCAGTAGAGCATGGCTGAGCGGATCCGCTTCTCGGCTTCCATCCTCCGGAGATTGGGGGAGGAACTCAATCCGAACGTAGACCAGGGGATCATCGAGTTAGTCAAGAACGCGTACGACGCCGATGCAACCACCTGTTTGGTCACTCTTGCTGGACCAGACGAAGGCGACTATGTGGAGGTCGAGGATGACGGCAAGGGAATGACCTCGGCGGACATAATCGACGGATGGCTGGTTCTCGGAAGCAGTAATAAATCGACCGGAGCAAGAACGGGCAAAGGTCGAACCCCTGCGGGGAACAAGGGGCTCGGGAGATTAGCGGCGCTTCGCCTCGGACACGAGGCAGAGATGCGGTCGACGGTACTTGGAGTTCCGAGCCAGGAGGTGGTTCGGTTGGAGTGGGACCGCTTCGACGAAGCAGGGATCGTCGAAGAGGTTCCTGTTGCGATAGAGAAGCAACCAGCGGACGTGAGCCGGCAGGGCACCACCATCACCGTGCGTCGACTGCGTCGGGCTATCACTCGCCCCGAAGTGAAACGGCTCGCAAGGGCGATGATCCTGCTCGCAGACCCGTTCGCTGACGCGAACTCAGGGTTCGAGCCGAAGCTCAATGCATCCGACTTCGCTGACCTCGCCCGCCTCGTGGAGATGCGCTATTTCGAGGAGGCCGAGTATCACCTTATCGCTCGACTCGAAGGAGGGCTGGCGAGCGCCGAGATTCAAGATTGGCGAGGCGACACCCTGTTCCGCGGCTCCCATTCCGATGTGGCGCCTGATGGCGACCACCGGTACGTGACGGTAGACGCAACCTTCGAGCTCTGGGCGTACTCGCTGAGCGGCGCGAGCTTCCAGAGTCGCATAGCGAGCCTAAGCGAGGTTCGCGAGTGGCTGGCTGCATTCGGGGGCGTTCATGTGTACGCCAACGGCATCAGAGTAGCGCCCTATGGGAACGCCGGCGATGACTGGTTGGAGATGAATCTGGCCCGCGTCCGGAGCCCGGAAGAGCGGCCATCCACGAACAACTCGATTGGTCGGATTCGCTTCGAGGATCCAGAGGGTCGACTGGAGCAGAAGACCGACCGGTCCGGATTCATCGAAAGCGAAGCGGTGGAGAATCTTCGCCTGTTCGGACGTGATGCCCTCGAGTGGATGGCGAGGGTGCGTCTACGAGAAGCAGAGCGTAGGCGGACACGGGCGAGACTCGAGAAGCCCAGCCAGACGGAACAAGGACGATCTGGTGTCGAGGATGTCATCACCAGCGCTGTTCCCGACCCGGTGGCCCAGACCGCGGTCCAGAAAGCTTTCCGCGACTACAACGCCGCCCGCGAAAGGGAAGTGGCCACCTTGCGCGGTGAGATCCAGCTGTACCGGACGCTGAGTACCGCTGGGATCACGGCGGCTGTTTTCGCGCATGAATCCAACGGTAATCCGCTAAAGGTCATTGACCTCTCATTGAATGCGCTCGA
>DATCMN010000510.1:0-4410 GCA_036563405.1 Naasia sp.
GTACTCGGGGGACCCGCGCGCGTCCGCCGTGATCCGGGCGGCGGAGCAGCGCCTGGACGAGCCGCTCCGGGTCGCCATCGCCGGCATGGTCAAGGCCGGCAAGTCGACCCTCCTGAACGCGCTCCTCGGCGAGGAGATCGCCCCGACCGGGGCCGGTGAATGCACCCGGGTGGTCACCTGGTACCGCTTCGGGCTGACACCGCGTGTGACCCTGTACCGCCGCGACCTGCCCGGCGCGGTCAACCTCCCCGTGCGGCGCAGCGCCGGCCGGCTGGTGCTCGACCTCGGCGGCGTCCTCGCCGAGCAGGTCGACAGGCTGGAGGTCGAGTGGCCGCTGGCCAGCCTGCGCACGGTCACGCTCATCGACACGCCCGGCATCGCGTCGGCTTCCACGGACGTCTCGGCCCGGTCGCTGCGCTTCCTGCTGCCCGACGAATCCCCATCAGCCGCCGACGCCGTCTACCTGATGCGGCACCTGCACGCCTCCGACGTCGAATTCCTCACGGCGTTCCGGGACACCGCCGCCGGCCGGTCGGGGCTCGTGAACGCGGTCGCCGTGCTGTCGCGGGCGGACGAGGTCGGAGCCGGCCGCATCGACGCCCTCCTCGCCGCGAAGACGATCGCCGAGCGGTACCGGAAGGACGAGCAGCTGCGACGCCTCGCGCTCGACGTGCTGCCCGTCGCGGGGCTGCTCGCACAGTCCGCACGCACGCTGCACCAGGACGAGCGGGACGCGTTCGCCGAGCTGGCGAGGCTCGACCGCCCTGCCCGCGAGCGGCTCCTCGTCTCCGCAGACAGGTTCTGCCGCGACGATCCCGCCCTGCCGCTGTCAGCGGAGGTCCGCCGTCGCCTCCTCCACCGGTACGGGATGTTCGGGATCCGGCTCGCGGCCGTTCTGCAGCGGGGCGGCTTCCCGGACGCCCCGGACCTGTCCGCGGAGCTGGTGCGCCGCAGCGGGCTCGACGAGCTGCGCCGGACGATCGCCACCCGGTTCCAAGCCCGTGCCGAGGAGCTGAAGGCCCGAAGCGCGCTGGGGGCGGTGCTCGCGCTCCTCGACGAGCGGCCTCCCGAAGCAGTCGACCGGCTCCGGGCAGCGGCGGAGCGCATCCTTGCCGGCGACCACGAGCTGCGCGAGCTCGTCACCCTGGGCGTCCTCCGCACCGAGGAGCGGGGGCTTCAGGCGGACGTGCGGGGCGAGGCGGAGCGCCTTCTCGGCGGCGACGGCGTCGAACCCGCCGTACGGCTGGGCCTCGGAGAGGAGGCGGCCGGGGCGGAGGTGCGCGCGGCGGCCGCGGACGCCGTCCGGCGCTGGCGGATCCGCGCCGAGAACCCGCTCACCGACAGGCGGATGGTTGAGCTGTGCCGGACCGTGGTGCGCAGCGCGGAATCGATCCTCGTGGCTGCCGCTGCTGATGGGGCGGACGGCGAGAGCGGTTCCGGCGCTGGTGCAGCGTCAGGGGGTGCCGGGCGCGTCGACGCGTTGGGCGCCTCGCTGGTCCTCCGGCGGGCGCGTTCCGCGGGCTAGGACGGAGACCACGAGTCCGGCGGCCGCGAGCAGCAGCTGCGCGGCCAGGAAGATCCGCAGGTACCAGCCCTGGTCGCCGCCTGCGAGGAACGAGTCGGCGAGCAGGGCGACCCCGATGTGCAGCACCAGGAGCAGCAGCATCCCGAGCCGCGCCGATAGCTTGCGGCGGAGGAGGCCCGCGAGGAGCAGCGATTCGAGGCCGATGACCACTCCGAGCGCCACCAGGATCGACCAGAACACGATGGACGCGGCTGTCGTGATCACCGGGGTCGAGTAGGCGGGTGCCAGCTCGTCGAGGATGTTGAGCAGGTCCTCCATGACGGGGCCGCGCGACAGGAATGCGATAGCCACCGCGCCCAGCCCGACCAGGAAGCTGAGGATCCACAGGTACCGCGTGACGAGCAGCAGACCCGTCGGGCCCTCCATCTTCGGGACGGGAGGGGGAGTGCTGTCGGACATCCGCGGACGCGGAGGCGGCGGGGGTGGCGGCGGTGGCGGTGTGCTGCGCCGGCGCAGGGGGGTCGCATCCGGGGACTGCCGGCGTGCGACGGTTCCGCCGCCCTCCGGATGCCCGTTCCCGTTGCCGCTGCTGCCCGGCTCGAGCGAGTCGCCTGCGCGCCCCTCGCCATCCCGGGAGCGCCCGCTCGACGCCGACGGATCCGTCATGATCCGAACCTAGCCGTGCTCGGCGCCCCTGGGGAGGGGCGTGAGCCTCCGCCCCAGCGTCGGGCGGAGTGCGGGCGGACGTCGGGCGGACATCGGGCGGAGTGCGGGCGGAGTGCGGCGGTTCCCGAGCGCGGCGTCGCGCTCGGCGTGGGGGGACCGCCGGCGACGTTCCGGCTCGGCCTAGGCTGGCAGGGGCCCGCGACGGCACGCGGACCGGGAAGGCGCCCATGAAGACCCAGCTCGTCCGCGTCCACCGGAGCGACGAGGAGCTGCCCCGCGAGGAGCAGCTCGCATGGAGGGTGGCGGAGGTCGCCACGGACCCCGTCGGCGTCGAGCCCGCGGTCGCCGACATGATCGTCAACCGGGTCATCGACAATGCCGCGGTCGCCGCCGCCTCGCTGTCCCGGGCGCCGGTCGTGGCGGCCCGCGCGCAGGCGGAGTCGCGCGGCGCGGCACCCGGCTCCACCGTCTTCGGCTCCGCGCTCCGGGTATCGCCCGAGTGGGCCGCCTGGGCCAACGGGGTCGCCGTCCGCGAGCTCGACTTCCACGACACCTTCCTCGCCGCCGACTACTCGCACCCGGGCGACAACATCCCGCCCATCCTGGCCGTCGCCCAGCACACGGGGAAGGACGGAGCCGCCCTCCTCCGGGCGATAGCGACCGGATACGAGATCCAGATCGACCTCGTACGCGCGATCAGCCTGCACAAGCACAAGATCGACCACGTCGCGCACCTCGGGCCGAGCGCGGCCGCCGGTCTCGGCACCCTGCTCGGTCTCGATGAGGCGACGATCTACCACGCGGTCGGCCAGGCCCTGCACACGACCACCGCGACCCGGCAGTCGCGCAAGGGCGAGATCTCCACCTGGAAGGCGTACGCGCCCGCGTTCGCCGGGAAGATGGCGGTCGAAGCGGTGGACCGCGCCATCCGCGGCCAGACCAGCCCCTCGCCGATCTGGGAGGGCGAGGACGGCGTGATCGCCTGGCTGCTCGACGGTCCGGACGGGCGCTACGAGGTGCCGCTGCCGGAGCGCGGTGAGCCGAAGCGGGGGATCCTCGCGAGCTACACGAAGGAGCACTCGGCCGAGTACCAGGCGCAGGCGTGGATCGACCTCGCACGTGCGCTCGGCGCGGAGCGCCCCGACCTGCGCGACCCCGCGAACATCGCCTCGGTGGTGCTGCACACCAGCCACCACACGCACTACGTGATCGGCTCGGGTGCGAACGACCCGCAGAAGTACTCGCCCGAGGCGAGCCGGGAGACGCTCGACCATTCGATCCCCTACATCTTCGCCGTCGCCCTGCAGGACGGCCGCTGGCATCACGTCGACTCCTACGCGCCGCATCGGGCCGCCCGCCCGGACACCGTCGCGCTCTGGCACAAGGTGACCACCGCCGAGGATCCCGAGTGGACCCGGCGGTACCACTCGGAGGACCCGGCGGAGAAGGCGTTCGGCGGGCGCGCGGAGATCACGCTGACCGACGGCGGCACCGTGACGGCGGAGATCGCGGTCGCTGACGCGCACCCGCTCGGGGCCCGCCCGTTCGCCCGGGCCGACTACGTCCGCAAGTTCCGCGAGCTCTCGGACGGCGTGCTGGAGCCGAGCGAGACCGAGCGCTTCCTCGACGTCGCCCAGCGGCTGCCGGAGCTCTCGGCGCTGGAGCTCGATGGTCTCACCCTGAACGCGACAGGCCTCCCGACCGGACCGAAGGGGATCCTCTGATGCTGCACTCCACGGTCTCGCCCGCGGCGAAGCGCGAGGCGTTCCGCGCCCGCCTCGCGAGCGGCGAGCTCCTCCGCCTCCCCGGCGCCTTCAATCCGCTGAGCGCGAAGCTCATCGAGGACAAGGGCTTCGAGGGCGTCTACGTCTCCGGCGCGGTGCTGAGCGCAGACCTCGGCCTGCCCGACATCGGACTGACGACTCTGACCGAGGTCGCCCAGCGGGCCGGGCAGATCGCGCGGGTCACCGATCTGCCGGCGCTCGTCGATGCCGACACCGGCTTCGGCGAGCCGATGAACGTGGCCCGCAGCGTGCAGGTGATCGAGGACGCCGGGCTCGCCGGCCTGCACCTCGAGGATCAGGTGAACCCCAAGCGGTGCGGCCACCTCGACGGCAAGCAGGTCGTCGACGAGGCGACGGCGCTGAAGCGCATCCGCGCCGCCGTCGAGGCGCGGCGCGACCCGAACTTCCTCGTCATGGCGCGGACGGACATCCGCG
>DATCMN010000515.1:0-3725 GCA_036563405.1 Naasia sp.
GGCAAGGGTGTCGTAGCGAGCACTCACGGCGACCGGCGCGTAGGCCTCGGCGATCGCGTAGTAGAGCGGCTTCGGCCGTCCGTAGTAGTCGACAGCGGCGGTCGACCCGACCATCGGGTACGGCTCGTCGAACTGCCACGGCAGCGAACCGCTGTTGCGCCACGCACGGCGGCGATTCGCCTCGACTCCGTACCGCACCGCCTCCGCCTGCAGGAACTGGGTGAGGGCGACGAGCTTGTCCAGGTCGTCCACGACCCCGAAGGTCTGCTCCCACACGTCGGTTCGCAGCCACCATGCACCCAGGTGCCGCCACGTCGGGCCGGTCATCCCGGCGACTGTCAGCTCCGCCGGCGGCACCACGTCGTGCAGCGTCTCGCGATTGGTGATCGCCTCGGCGCCCAGCTCGCTGTGGAACAGGCTGGTGCCTGCGTTGTACAGCTCGTACTGGGCGTCGAGCCCCTCGTAGAGCCACGGCCCGTGCACGTCGTGCAGGCCGTCCGGGTCGCGCCGGATCGACGACAGGCCGTTGAACGGCTTGCGGCCTCGCGCCGAGGTGGGCAGCCACACCGTGTCCTGGTCGAGCGCTGTCGCGACCTGCCGGAGGGCGGCGATGACCGGCTCGCTGTCGTCGAGGGGCAGCTTCTCGAGGCTCTCCAGCTCGTTCCCCGCACACCACACCGCCAGGGACGGGTGATTGCGGCGAGACCGCACTATCCCGAGCGCCTCATCGACGACGGCGGCGAGATAGCCCGCGTCCTCCGAGGGCTTCCGATCCGTCGCGCTGCTCGTCAGGACGAACTCCTGCCAGACGAGGATGCCGAGCCTGTCGCAGTGCTCGTAGAACTCGGCGGTCTCGATGAGACCGACGCCGTTGACACGCAGCAGGTTGCAGTGCGCGGCGGCGGCGAGCTCCAGCAGGTGCTCGAGCTTCTCGGCGCGAGGCACGCCGTAGAGCGCATCGACCGGCACCCAGTTCCAGCCCGTGATGTAGATGCGGCGCCCGTTGATGACGAAGGTGTACGGGGGCGCGTCCGGGTCCGGGGTGTCATTGCGAACCAGTTCGATGCGGCGCACTCCGAATGCCGTAATCCGCGTGTCGACGACCGCCGAGTCGGTCGCGAGCCGCACCTCCGCCCGGTACATCGACTGCTCCCCCGCCCCGTTCGGCCACCACAGCTCGGGCCGCGTCAACTCCAGCTGCAGGTGCACCGTCGCCCGCCCGGACCCGGCCTCCACAGGCGCAGTCACGGCGGCCACCCGGTCCTTCCCGCTGAGGATGTCGACCTCGATCCGGACGCGGTCCGGCGAGCCCTGTCCCCGGTCGACGTCGATCTCGACTCGGAGGTCGCACCGGCCTGCGTCCGTTGACAGCACCGGATGGACGGCGACGTCCTCGAGGCGAGCGTCCGGCAGGCGTTGTAGTGTCACCGCCCCGCCGAGGCCCAGGTTCACGAGGCGGGGACAGAAGTCCCACCAGTAGCCCATTCGCGGCTTGCGGGTCCGCACCAGGGACGTGCGCCCCATCTGATCCTGCTCCTCGGGCGCCGGCCCGAGGACCACCGTCAGACGGTTCTCGCCCTCCCACGCGAGAGCGTCGGTGACATCGAAGACGGCCGGGGTGAAGATGCTCGCGTGCTCGCCGAGAGGAGTGCCGTTGAGGAGGAACCGGGCCGCGTAGTCGACGCGGTCGAGCCGCAGCCGCACTGTCGATCCTCGCCACTCGGGCGGGGCCTCGAACGCCCTCTCGTAGAGCCACGTCCTGTCCGCCGCCCACTCAGCGGCCAACGTGTTCCGACCGACGTACAGGTCGTCGAGGAGGCCGGCGCGGCGCAGGTCGTGCTGCACGCTGCCGGGAACCGACGCGGGAATCCAACCGGTGTCGCCGCCGAGGGGCGAGCCGTCGCCGTCCGGGCGGTCGACCGCTGAGGGAAGGGCGCCGAGCAGGCGCCACCCGTCGCCGCTCAGGTCGACCGTCGATCCGGTGAGGAGGGTTTCGGGGTGCAGCGCCGCCACACCTCCAGCATGGTCGGCGGAGTGCGCCGAGGACAGCCTGCGCAGGCGTTGTGCGCGTCCCCGTCGTCCGGGAGCATGCTGGAGGGCGCCGACGCCCGGATCGCGGAGGAGCTCGTGGCCAAGTACGACATCAAGGTCGCGCACCGCGCGGCGTACTCGGGCCGGGAGGGCGAGTTCACACTTCTCGAGGTGCCGCCGATCACGTATCTGGCGATCGACGGCGAGGGCGACCCGAACACCGCCCCCGCGTACGCCGAGGCGGTGACCGCCCTGTTCTCCCTCGCGTACGCGATCAAGTTCGCGAGCAAAGCAGCCGGGCAGGACTTCGTGGTGGCACCGCTGGAGGGCCTGTGGCGTTCCGACGATCTCGGTGCGTTCCGCCGACGGGAGAAGGACGCGTGGCGCTGGACGATGCTCGTCGCCCAGCCCGAGCGGGTCGATGCGGCCGCGGTCGACGCTGCGCGGGAGGCGGTGCGCCGGAAGAAGGGCACCCCTCGGCTCGACGACGTTCGCCTGCAGACGATCGAGGAGGGACTGGCGGTGCAGGTGCTGCATGTCGGCCCGTACGACGCCGAGACCGCCACCTTGGCGCGACTCCACGACGAGTTCCTGCCGGCCCACGACTTGCTGCCGAGTGCCGATCATCACGAGGTGTATCTCAGCGATCCCCAGCGCACCGCACCCGAGAAGCTCAAGACCCTGCTCCGACAGCCGGTGATGCGGGCCTGACCCCGAGCTAGCCGGGTGGTGCTGGTCGTCCGACGGGGCGGGGTCGGCGGAGGGCGTCGACCCAGGGTGGTGGGATCAGCCACCGCTGCCCGTCTCTCTCGTCGAGTCGCCAGTCGTCGTTGTCGAACCGGCGGTGGTGGAACGGGCAGAGCAGTGCCCCGTTGCGGATGTCCGTCGGGCCGTCCCACCGCCACGGGGCGATGTGCGCGGCCTGGCATCGGCTGGGTGGCTCGGTGCAGCCGGGCCAGATGCACCCCTGGTCCCGGATCGCCATCGCGAGCCGCTGGGATTCGGTGAAGAGGCGCCGGCCGGCACCGATGTCCAGCGGCTGGGACGGGCCGCCGAGGACGACGGGGATGATCCGTCCGTCACACGCGAGCCGACGGGCAGCGGACGCGCTGATCGGCGTGTCCACCCCGGCGACGGTCGCGGTTCCGACGCCCGTGGTGAGCGCGTCGAGGTCCATCGTCACCAGCACCGTCGCCGCGATCCCCGACACCTCGCCGGTATCGGCGCGGAGGCTGGTGACGGCCATCGCGACCAGGGCGTCGAGGCGCCGTTGTGCAGGGGTGCGGGCGTCGGCGAGGTCGTCGTCGAACAGCGGGTCATCGTCGGTCGTGTCGCCGTCCGTGCGGAACCGCACCTGCCGTCCCGGAGCCAGAACAGCGTCGAAGCCTGCGCGGATCAGGCCCCCGCGTTCCGGGTCGGCTTCGACCAGCCAGCGCAGCAGCCCGTTGCGCTCCCGCAACTCCTTCACCCCAGCACGGGCCCGGATCTCGTCCTCCCGCGGCTCCGCACCGTCCGGGTCGAACACCTCCGGCACCCGCCGGCAGAACCGGACCAGCTCCTGCCGGGTGTACACGGCGGCATGCTCGATCAGCTGCCGCTCCAACCCGGCCAGCTTCTCGATCGTGGTCAGCGGGGCAACCTCGTCGAGAGTGTCGAGAATCACCCGGGCCGTATCGATGTCGATGCTGCCGTTC
>DATCMN010000517.1:0-3018 GCA_036563405.1 Naasia sp.
CGCGGAGGTTGACCGCGGCGATCAGCAGGATGAAGACGAGGGCGATGGCGAGCTTCAGGGCCGCGCCGTCGCCCAGGCCGAAGCCGATCGCGAAGTTGCTCGCAAACGCGCCGGACGACGCCGACGCCGAGGTGATGCCCGACGACATGACGGTGAAGCAGATCAGGAACGTCACGAAATGGATGCCGAACGCCTTGTGTGCGTAGAGCGCGGCGCCGGCGGCCTGCGGATACTTCGTGACCAGCTCCAGGTAGGAGAACGCGGTGACGAGGGCGACCGCGAAGGCGATGAGGAACGGCAGCCAGGCGGCCCCTCCCACTTCGGCCGCCACCTGACCGGTGAGGGCGTAGATGCCGGTGCCGAGGATGTCGCCGATGATGAAGAGGAGCAGGAGCTTCGGGCCCAGCACCCGCTTGAGCTCGGTGCCATGAGTGCCGGCGGCGCCGCCGGCCGGCGTCTGGGGAGCTGCTACGGACATGACACGGTCCTCTCGATGCTCGCGGCGGAGCCGCGGGTGCGGGGAGTGCTCGACTGCCGGTCAGTCAACACCCGCCGCGACACGGCGGTCCAGCCCCTTCTCAGCCGTTGACAAGTGGATCGACAGCCACCACTCCCGGGGAGCGGCGGTCAGTCCTCGATCGAGCCGTCGACGTAGACCCACTCGCCCGCGCCGGTCCGGCGGAAGCGGCTCCGCTCGTGCAGCACCCCGTACCCCTCCGCCGACCTGTATGAGGCGCGGAACTCGACGATCCCGCTGTCGTCCTCCGGACCGCCCGCCACGGTGTCGACGATCTGCAGCCGGCGCCAGCGGAGCTCGGGATCGAGTGCCGGATGCGGCGGGCGGGTGCGGGGATCCCATGATCGGACCAGGTGGTCCACCCGACCGAGCGCGTACGCGGTGAAGCGGGACCGCATCAGCCGTTCGGCCGTCGCAGCGGGTGCGCCGTCGAGCACCGGGCCGCAACAGGACGGCAGGGGCGCGCCGCTTCCGCACGGACAGGGATCGTCGGGCGGGTTCATCCCGACATTCTGGCCGTCGATGCGCACGCCGCCGGGCCGGTCCCGGAAGAATGACTGCATGCCGACCGATGGGACCGATCTTCCATCGCCGGGCGGAGCCGCCGTCCTCGGCGCGGAGGAGCTGCGGGCGGGCGGAGTCCTGTTCCAGGGTCCCGTCGGCGCCGACCTGCGCTCCCCCCTCGGCCGGCTGCTCGCTCCGCGGCGTGACGTGCTGCATCTGGTGCCCCCGGCGGTGCGCGTGCCCCTCGGCCCCTTCCTGCCGCTCCTCGGCGGGTCCGGCGCGGGGATCGCCCCTCCCGCCGTTCTGATCGCGGGACGGGTCCGCACCCTCCTCGCCGAGCGCGGGATCGCGGTGCTCGCGGTCGAGGACGCGGCGGACCTCGACCCCGTCTCGGCGGGCCTGCTCGCCCGCCTCGCCCGGGAGGGCGTCGCCCTCGCGCTCGCCGCTCCCGACGACGCGGACCTGCCCGCGGCGCTGCCCGCCCTCCTCGGGGGCGGCCGCCTCCGGACGGTGGGGGTGGAAGGACCGCCCGCGTCGGCCGCCGGACCCACGTTCGGGCAGGCTCTGCGCAGCACTCTGCGTGCCCTGCCGACCGACGAGCGTCGCGCGGCCGAGCTGATCGGCCTGGGCGGCCGGCTGGAGCTCGAACTCGCTCGGGCGCTCTCCGTGGAGGATGCCGTGCCGGACCTGGAGGCCGCGGGAATCGCGGTGCGCGCCCGGGACGGCTCCATCCGGTCGGCGTCCGCCGCTGCCGCGGACGCCGTGCGCGCCGGGATCCCCGCGGCGCGCCGCCGCCGCCGGTTCGCGGAGCTGGCCGAGGCCAGGCGCCGTGCTCCCGGTGACGACCTCCCCGAGCAGGTCGCCCTCATCCGCTGGTCGCTGGAGGCCGGCGACGCCCTCCCCTCCGCGATGCTCCAGGAGACCGCGCGCCGCGTCGCCGCCGCGGACGCCGCCGGTGCGGAGCTGCTCCTCCGGGCCGCGGTGGAAGCAGGCGGCGGCGTGCCCGCCTCGCTCCGGCTCGCCGACCTGCTGGCCGACACGGGCCGTGTCGAGGAGGCACTCGGCCTCCTCGAGGGCCTCGAGCGCGCGCCCCTCGACCCCGACGCCTTCCTCTCCGTACGCATCCGGCATGCACTTCTGCTCGCGCTCCCCGGCAACCGGCCGGGCGACGCCCTCCGCATCCTCGACGACCTGGACGCGGAGACCCGCCGGCTGCCCGCCGTCGAAGCGGTGCGAGCCGGCGCGCTCACCGCGGCCGGGCGCGTCCGGGAGGCGCACCTCCTCGCCCGGACGCTGCAGGACGGCCACCCGGTCGTGGCGGCCGGCGCAGCCCTCGCGGCGGCGCGTGCCCTGCTGCACTTCGGTGAGGTCGACGAGTTCGAGGAGGCCGTCGCACACGCGCGCCCGCTCATCCGGGAGACGGCCGACGCGATCCCGGACGGCTTCTCCTCGCTGCGCGTCATAGCGGCGGCGGGCGATGTGATGCTGGGGGGGCGACCCGCGTGCCGCCGCCGATCGCGCCCGATCCGCTCACCGGGACGCACTCGAGGCCGGCGACGAGGCGCTCCGCACCCGGCTGGCGGGCATCGCCGGCTGGGCGTCCGCGCTCGCAGGTGACCTGGCCGAGGCCGAGAATCTGCTGCGCGAGGCCCTCCTCCCGGTCGGCGCAGCCGCCGTCGCCGCCGGGCCCGAGGTCCGGGCCCGCCTCGTGCGGGTCCTCGTCGCATCGGGGTCGGCGGACGCCGCGCCGCAGCTCGCCGCCCTCCTGGCGAGCCCCCGCGCCGGCCTGGTCGACGCCTCCGTCGCCCTCGCCGAAGCGGCGATGCTGTCGACGCGCGACCCGGCCGCGGCCGCCGAGCGCGCCCTGGCGGCCGGGGACGCCGCGGCCGCGCTCGGCCAGCGCGGTGACGCGCGGGAGGCCTGGCACGAGGCGGCCCGCTACGGCAGCCGGGTGGCGGCCGCCCGCCTGCTCGCGGCTCTCCCCCGTGGCGCGACTG
>DATCMN010000519.1:0-4099 GCA_036563405.1 Naasia sp.
CGTTCGCCGAGAAGGTGCTCATCGAGTGCTGCCTGGAGCTGTACCGCGGCGACCTGGTCGAGGGCATCCAGGATCTGGGGGCAGCCGGCATCAGCTGCGCCACCAGCGAGCTGGCCAGCAACGGCGACGGCGGCATGGCCATCGACCTCGACAAGGTGCTGCTGCGCGATCCTTCGCTCACCGCGGAGGAGATCCTCATGTCCGAGAGCCAGGAGCGCATGATGGCGATCGTCGCGCCGGACAAGCTCGACGGCTTCCTCGCCGTCACCGGGAAGTGGGACGTCGAGACGAGCGTGCTCGGCGAGGTCACCGAGACCGGCCGGCTGATCATCACCTGGCGCGGCGAGACGATCGTGGACGTGGACCCGCGCACGGTCGCCGTCGACGGCCCGGTCTACGAGCGGCCGGTCGCCTACCCCACCTGGATCGACGCGCTGAACGCTGACGGTGCAGAATCCCTTGCCCGCCCCGCGGAGGGCGACGAGCTGCGCGACCAGTTCGTGCGGCTGGTCGCAAGCCCCAACCTCGCGGACAAGAGCTGGATCACCGACCAGTACGACAGGTACGTGCTCGGCAACACAGCGCTCAGCTTCCCCGACGACGCCGGCATGGTGCGCGTGGATGAGGAGTCGGGGCTCGGCTTCGCGGTCGCCACCGACGCGAACGGCCGCTACTGCTACCTCGACCCGTACCGCGGTGCCCAGCTCGCCCTCGCGGAGGCGTACCGCAACGTGGCGGTCACCGGCGCAGTCCCCGCGGCGGTGTCCGACTGCCTCAACTTCGGCAGCCCGGAGAACCCCGAGGTGATGTGGCAGTTCTCGCAGGCCGTCGAAGGCCTCGCGGACGGGTGCCTCGAGCTCGGCATCCCGGTCACCGGCGGCAACGTCTCCTTCTACAACCAGACCGGCGACCAGCCGATCCACCCGACCCCGGTGGTCGGCGTGCTCGGCATCGTCGACGACGTGGCGGCGCGCGTGCCATCCGGCTGGCAGGACGAGGGCCACAACCTGTACCTGCTCGGGACGACGGCTCTGGAGCTGGACGGCTCGGCCTGGGCGGGCACGATCCACGGCCACCTCGGCGGCCGCCCGCCGGCGGTCGACCTGGGCCGCGAGAAGCGCCTCGCAGAGCTGCTCCGCGCCGCCGCCTCCGAGGAGCTGCTCTCCTCCGCCCACGACCTCGCCGACGGCGGGCTCGCCCAGGCGCTCAGCGAGGCTGCCCTCCGCTTCGGTGTCGGCGCGCGGGTGTGGGTGCGCGAACTGGCCGAGCGCGACGGCATCGACGCCGCGACCGCGCTGTTCAGCGAGTCGACGGGCCGCGTGCTCGTGTCCGTGCCGCGGGACGAGGATGTGCGCTTCACGGGCCTGTGCGAGGGCCGCGGCTACCCGGTGCTGCGCATCGGGGTGACAGACGGCGCCGCCGACGCGAACCCGTCGATCGAGGTGCAGGACCTGTTCACGCTGTCCCTGGCCGACCTGCGCGCCGCCTCCGCGGCGACCCTCCCCCGCTACTTCGCCTGACGGCTCCCTCGCTCAGCACGCATTCCCCTCGGTCGGCAGGCAGGGATCGGGCGTCCCGGCGCTTTCAGCCCCGTTCTGCCTGCTGAGGGGCAGTCGGCCGCGGGAGCTAGTGGCCGATGCTGCGGAGGAACCCGGTCACCCGGCTCGCGGCGTCCTTGAGCGACCCGCCCTGGTCGACGAGGAGCTGGCGGATGGCCTCCTCGCGACGGCCCTCCCGCGCCAGCCGCTGGACCCCGTCGGGCAGGGAGCCGGCGACGGCCTCCGCCGAGCTCGGTTCCACCAGGTCCAGCACCTCGTAGAGGCGGGCCACCTTCGCCTCGAGGGCCGCTATGCGGGCGTCGTACTGCTCGTCCACTCGACTCCTTCCCGCCGCCACTGTGCCAGAGCGGCGGGCGGGACGGCGAGGATGAGGGCGCCGCCTCGACCGGCAGGTCGCGCAGGAGCAGCCCATCTGGGCGGCACCCAGCCTCGCGGCGTCAGCCCTTGCGGATGCTCTCGTGGTGGTGGATGACCTCGGCGACGACGAAGTTGAACCACTTCTCGGCGAACGCCGGATCGAGGTGCGCGTCCTCGGCGAGCGCGCGGAGCCGTGCGATCTGCTGGCGCTCACGATCGGGGTCGGCGGGGGGCAGGCCCTGCGCGGCCTTCAACTGGCCGACCTTCTGGGTGGCCTTGAACCGCTCGGCGAGCAGGTGCACGAGCGCCGCGTCGATGTTGTCGATGCTCCGGCGCAGAGCGAGGAGCTCGTCAATCGTGAACTGCTCATCCGGGTCGAGGGGCCGGTCCGTCAGGCTCATGCGTCGACCCTAGCCGTCGTCCGTGGTGGTGGTGGCGTCGCCCGATCCTGCTGTGGGACGCTCCTTCTCCATGACGACTGCGACAACCGCTGCCGAGTTCGAGGCGGCGCTGCGCCCCCTGGCCACCGAGGAGCAGCGCGCGGCATACGGCCGGTACTTCCCGGGTGACGCCTCCTTCCTGGGCGTCCGCATGCGGGACGTCTTCGCGCTGTCGGCATCGTCGGTCAGCATGCCTGTCGCGGAGCTCGAGGCTCTCCTGGAGAGCCCCGCGCACGAGGCGCGAGTCGGGGCGTGCTCGATCATGGGGAAGTCCGCCACGGCCAGGGCTGTTCCCCGGGAACGGAACCAGGAGCTCTACGAGCTGTACCTCCGGCGGCACGACAGGATCGACGCCTGGGATCTGGTGGACCTCGCGGCGCATCAGGTGGTCGGATCCTGGCTGCAGAAGGCAGTCGGCTGGATGCTCCGCATCGTGGGCGACATCGACGAGGCTGTGCTGCTGGCGCACCTGGACAGGCACGCGGCGAGCATGTCCCGCGTCGCCGTGCGGGCCTCGCTCGAGAAGGTCGATGCGACGACCCGCGCGCGCTACCGGTAGGTCGCAGCCGCTGCACCGGACGGAGGCCGGGCGATCGTCAGGAGTCGTCGGACGGGACGCCGAGCTCGGCGATGCGGCGCTGCAGTCCGGCACGCACCTCGGGCCATTCGGCGGCGAGCACCGAGTAGACGGCGGAGTCGCGCCAGCTGCCGTCCGCCCGTGGCCGGTCCCGGCGGACGATGCCCTCGAAGACGGCGCCGAGCTTGAGGATGGCGCTCCGCGACCTGTCGTTGAGCACGTCCGCCTGCAGCTTGACCCGGCCGAACCCGTTGGCGAACGCGTGCCCCAGGACGAGCAGCTTGGTCGCCGGGTTCACCGCGCTCCCCCACACCGCCGGGTCGTAGGCGGTCCAGCCGAGGTGCGCGTGCTCGTAGCGGAGGTCGAGGTCGGACAGCGTCGTCGTCCCGACCAGGCGCCCGGCGCCCGGTCCGGCGGCGAGGCGGACGGCATAGCTGATGCCGGGGCCGTCCCACACGTAGTAGCCGTCGGCGAACTCCGTGAAGCCCTCGAAGGTGGCGGGAAGGCCGGCGGGGCCGCCGCCGTAGCCGCCGGCGAACACCTCCGGTCGTCCGATCGCCGCGTACAGCTCGGGAAGGTCCTTGCGGGCCAGAGGCGTCAGCCGCACGACCTCGTTCTCGAGCGGGACGCGGGCGGGGATCTGCGCGGGCACGTCAGTCGAGCAGGTCGTGCCGGACGACTATCGCGTCGCGGTCGGGGCCGACGCCGATGGCGGAGATGCGCGAACCGGACAGCTCCTCCAGCGCGAGCACGTAGTCCCGGGCCGCCTTCGGCAGGTCCTCGAACTCGCGGGCGCCGCCGAGATCCTCCGACCAGCCCGGGAACTCCTCGTAGATGGGCTTCGCGTGGTGGAAGTCCGACTGGGAGACGGGGACCTCGTCCACGCGGGTGCCGTCCACGTCGTAGGCGACGGCGACGGGGATCCGCTCCAGGCCGGTCAGCACGTCGAGCTTCGTGAGCACGAAGTCGGTGACGCCGTTGATCCGGGCGCTGTACCGGGCGATCGGGGCGTCGTACCAGCCGGTGCGGCGTGGCCGGCCGGTGGTGGTGCCGAACTCGAAGCCGCGGCGACGCAGCCACTCCCCGGACTCGTCGTTCAGCTCGGTAGGGAACGGTCCGGCGCCCACCCGCGTCGTGTACGCCTTGACGACGGCGATGACGCGGTC
>DATCMN010000523.1:0-1695 GCA_036563405.1 Naasia sp.
CACCGCGCGACGGGTGCTCGGACCGCGCGAGATGTCAGGGGAGGTAGGTGGCTGCGGCGGCCGCGTACTGCTGCCGGATCCTCGGCCGGTGATCGGGTGCCGGCTCGGCCGCCGTCTCCACCGTCCACATCGGCCGCGTGCCGGTGAGCGCCCATGCCGCCTGAACGGCCGCGCCGCCTGCGACGTACTCGCCCGGCACCGGCACAACGATCGGCTCCGCGAACACCTGGGCGGCTATCGCGGCGACCGCGGGGTTCTGCGCTGCGCCGCCGATGAGCAGCAGGCGCGACGCGCGCACGCCCTGACCGGCGACGGCGTCGAGGCCGGCGGCAAGGCCGCAGAGGAGCCCCTCCACCGCGGCGCGGGCGAGGTTCTCCCGGGTGGTCGAGCGGAGCGTCATGCCGTGCAGCGATGCGGTCGCCTCGGGCAGGTTGGGTGTGCGCTCGCCCTCGAAGTAGGGGACGAGGACGAGGCCGGCGGATCCGGGCTCGCCGGCCAGTGCGAGCTCGCCGAGGCCCGCGTGGTCGACGCCGAGGAGCCGTGCCGTCGAGTCGAGGATGCGAGCCGCGTTGAGGGTCGCCACGAGGGGGAGGAATTGGCCGCTCGCGCTCGCGAAGCCGGCGACGCCGCCGCTCGCATCGGCGGCGGGTCGATCGGTGACCGCGAAGACGGTGCCGCTGGTGCCGATCGAGACCACGACATCCCCCGGCACCGCGCCCAGCCCGAGCGCCGCGCCCGCGTTGTCGCCGGCGCCTGCCCCCACGAGGATGCCGGCGGGGAGGCCGCCCTGCGCGACGGTAGTGCCCGCGGTGTCTGCGGGGCCGAGCACACGCGGGAGCACTGCGGAGTGGCCGAGCGCGCGCTCGAACAGCTCGCGGTCGTAGTCCTCGGCGCCGGGTGACCAGTAGCTGGTGCCGCTCGCATCGGAGCGGTCGGTGACCAGCGCGTCGAGCACGGCGCCGAGTGACGACTCGGCGGCGGGTCCGTAGCCGAGCAGTCGCCAGGTCAGCCAGTCGTGGGGGAGCGCGACGGCCGCGACACGTGCGGCGTTGTCCGGCTCGGCGTCCCGCAGCCAGCGCAGCTTGGTTGCGGTGAAGGACGCGACGGGGACGGAGCCGGTGCGGCGCGCGTACTCGGCCGCGCCGACCTCGGCGATCAGGTCGCGGGTCGCGCCGGCCGACCGGGTGTCGTTCCACAGCAGCGCCGGGCGGATGATCCGGCCCTCGGCGTCGAGCACGACCATGCCGTGCTGCTGACCGGCCACGGACAGGGCGGCGACGTCGTCGAGGCCGCCGGCGTCGGCGATCGCCTCCAGGAGAGCTGACCACCACGCGTCCGGGTGCACCTCGGTGCCGTCCGGGTGGGCGGCGCGACCCGTACGCACCACCGCGCCGGTGTCCGCGTCGCGGATAACGACCTTGCAGCTCTGGGTCGATGAGTCGACCCCGGCGACGAGCGTCATCGCTCTCCTTCGTTTACCGAGTTGCCCGGTTCTGTGGCATTCCCTTCCGAGAACGCGACAGAACCGGGCAGCTCACCGGGTGGTGGGTGGTCAGCGGGCGCCGAGCAGGTGCTCGGTCGCGAGCTGCTGCAGGCGGACGAAGCCGAACCCCTTGCCGTTCAGGTAGGCCGAGGCGTCGAAGTCCTCGTACGCCGAGCGGTCGCCCAGGAGGTCGTCGTAGCTCTCGCCCTCGT
>DATCMN010000533.1:0-5037 GCA_036563405.1 Naasia sp.
CCGATGGTCGCTGAACACTCCAGACGCTTTCAGCCGCAACAACGTCGGGCGCGTCATAGTTGGACACCCACAGAGTCTCGAGCAGCCCCGGGCCACCAGCTGCGACGTGATGCGGGTCAATCCCTACTGCGGGCGACCCCATCCACGTTTTGTGGGGTGTCTCCGATATCTGCGCGACCGCGACGTGGTTCGGGACTTGAGGATCGTCAGGGGCCCCTACATACGCCTGAGTGTCGATCGTCGGCTCGGCACTCTCGACGGGGTCATCGGCCACCGGATGATTTGCGGGAGCGCCCACGCCTTCGCTAGGCAACCGCTCGCCCGCCCCGGTCTCGGCCGGAATAAGGAAGCGACTTGAACTAACCCCCGCTACGCCTCCCTGCACGATTGGCGGAATCGCACCAATCTCAGAATTACTCGCAGGATGTGAATCAGTCGACAGGATGGTTGCCGAAACCAAGACACTCAGGACCAGAAAGAACGCCCCTGGGCGATCGAGATTGAACACAATGATTTCCCCCGCTGTCCACGCTAGACAGAGGGAACGACAGACACTGCCCCAAGTAAGAGGGGGTATTGCCTATTTGGCCCCCGATTTCGACACCAGTCAGGGGGGCGTGGCAGCTCCTCGGCTCGCCGCGGACGGACCCGGACATCAACGGCCGATCGACGGCCGGCCCGCTGGACGGCGAGTGCCCCGGCTCACTGTCGCAACCATTGCCAGGAGCTCAGCGACAACGCTCGCAGATCCGCGCAGAGTTTGTGCGCGCCTCTCTGCGTGAGCAATCCCCACGCGCACTCCGCACGCGACCCGCTACCGAGTGACAGATCTAGGCCCACTGAGCCCTGTGTCGCTCAGGGAAATCTCGAAGGGGCTGGCACGCCCGCCCAACCTCTGTGACGTCCCCGGGAAACGCTCAGCGATAATCGCCTGGTAGCGAAGGGAAATGGCCGGATTCAGGAAGCGGAGCGCTCGTCCTCGGCAGGGACGACGATCGCGTCCGCGACGCGCGGAATGACGACGACGTCGGCTCCCGCGAGCTGCCGAACCGGCATCGCGACGGCGACCTGCGGCAGTCGCATGCGGGCCGGCGCACGGCGAACCGGACGCACCGACGTCACGAGGAGAACGGCGAACGTCGCCACTCCGATGATGATGGCGAGGGGCACCAGGACGCCGCCCATGGCGGTCACCGCTGCGAGCAAGGCCGAAGCCAGTACTGCGGTCATTCCGTTCCCCCGAACTGCGCTTCCCAGCGCTCCCACCTGTCGAGAGCGGCGCGACGACCGGTGATTCCGGCCATCGCGTCGCTCACGATCATCCCTCCGACACACACCATCGCAACGGCGACACCAGCCACCATTTGCGCCCCCCGAACCAGCACTTTGTAAGTTGTACCGGACGGTTCGCGCCGACACGCGGCCGCCACGGCGTGGCGCGGAAAGTGTCCTGATCTTCTGGGTGAAGGTTTCTGGTCGCCCGCTCAGGCGGGGTGTGGTATCGGCTCACCGAGTGTCGCTCAGGCTCTGCGCAACTGTTGCCGAGCCGTCACCCAGGAGGCCGTCGACGGCGGGGAAGACCACGCCGAACAGGACTGCCACGGCGAGCGCGGCCAGGGCGAGGACGAGCGCCACCCGCACCCACACCGGGCCGGGCAGGATCCGCCACAGCGCTGCGCACGCGGCCGCTACTCACCCTCGTCCCGCGCGGCGGGCGGACCCCGACGAGACCATGCGATCCGAGCGGTCGCGCGCATTCCAAGCGCCGTTGCGAAGAGAACGACACTGCGCTCTGGACATTACAGTGCGTCACACACTATCGTGAACGACATGGACGACGATCTGCTCAGCGGGCACCTGCAAGAGCTGCGACGCGGCACGGTCGTCCTGGCCTGCCTCGCCCTGCTCCGTCGGCCCGGCTACGGCTACGCCCTGCTCGAGTCGCTCGAGCAGGCGGGCTTCGCCGTCGAGGCGAACACCCTCTACCCGCTCCTCCGCCGCCTGGAGAAGCAGGGCCTGCTCGAGAGCGTGTGGAACACGGACGAGTCCCGGCCACGCAAGTTCTACGTCACCAGCTCCGCCGGTGCCCGGCTACTCGGGCAGCTGTTCGAGGACTGGGACGCTCTCACCCAATCGATCACCGATCTCCGCGAAGGGAACGAGCGATGACCACGCTCACCGACCGTTACGTCTACGCCGCGCTGCGCACGCTCCCCGAGCAGCAGCGCCCCGACATCGAGCGCGAGCTCCGCGGCTCCATCGCGGACGCCGTCGACGCGCGACGGGACAGCGGCGAACCCGATGAGGCGGCTGAGACCGCCGTCCTGACCGAACTCGGCGACCCGATCCGACTCGCCGCCGGTTACGCGGACCGCCCGCTGCACCTCATCGGGCCCGACCTGTTCCTCGACTGGTGGCGCCTGCTCAAGGTGCTCTGGGCCGTGGTCCTCCCCTGCGTCGTGCTCGGGGTGACCATCGCGAACCTGATCGCCGGCACTCCCCCGGGAGGCATCGTCGGCGCCGCGATCGGCGTCACGATCTCCGCCGCGGTGCACATCGGCTTCTGGGTGACGTTCGTGTTCGTCCTCGTCGAGCGCTCCTCGTCCAAGCGGATGGGCCCGTTCACCACCTGGACGCCGGCCATGCTCCCGCAGCTGCCCGCCCCGGGCACCGGCAAGCTCTCCGAACTCGTCGCCAGCGCGGTACTCGTGGCCCTCGCGGTCGGGGCGCTCATCTGGCAGCAGTTCAACTCGGTCTTCCAGGACGACGCCGGGAACGCCATCCCGCTGTTCAACCCGGAACTGTGGAGCTTCTGGCTGCCCTACTTCATCGTGCTGCTGATCGCCGAGATCCCGTTCGCGCTCGCCGTCTGGCGCACAGGCCGCTGGACGTTCCGCCTCGCCGCAATCAACACGGTGCTGAACCTCCTGTTCGCGGTGCCCGCCGTCTGGCTGCTGCTGACCGATCAGGTGGTCAACCCGGCCTTCGCGGCTGCGACCGGGGGGCGCTGGCTCGCTTGGAGCATCGGGATCACCGCGACGGTCGTCCTCGCGATCTGCGTCTACGACGTGATCGACGGCTTCCTCAAAGCGAGGCGGGCGAGCGCGGTGACAGCCGCCTGACCCCGGCTACCGCAGTGGCGCCCGACGCCTGGCCCACAGGCCGGGCGTCATTGCGGCCATGCCGCCCACCAGAATGAGCGTCGAAGCGACGATTGCGAGAACCACGACACACCCCCGTTCGGTGTAAGCAGCTTCATCGCTGCTGGATGCGGGAAGCGTAGGCACGCACCGGGGCGCGAGAGCGGAGGCGCGCGGAGAGCGTCAGAGGGCGCGGTGGGTTGGCTGCATATCGGCTGCTACAAGCCGATCCCGATGAAGAACGAGAGCCCTGGCCCCAACCGACAGCAGCACCCCGGTGCCCCCGCCGACACCGTTGGCGACGACGTCGAGGAGGCTCGGGTAGCGCTCCGGCAACAACGCCGATTGGGTGCGCGCGCAGCGCTCCTCACGGCGGCCCGCTACGCCGACGGGGCGTCTCCGTCGTGCGCGAGGGCGACGATGCGCTCGACCAGGTCCGCCGTCTCCTCCCACCCCTTGACGGCGTGCGCCGGAACGCCCACCGACTTGACCGGGTAGTCGTTCCCGTCCGGATCGAGCCGATCGCCCACGAAGAGCATCGCGTCTGCAGGGATGCCGGTCATCTCGATCAGCTTCCGCATCCCGTACGCCTTATCGATGCCGCGACGGGTGATGTCGACTGAGGTGGAGCCCCCCGACCGCACTTCGAGTTCCGGAAGATCGGCTTGGACGACCGCTCGCAGGGTGTTCTTCTTCTCCCCCGTCGGGTCCCACTCGCGCTTGATGTCGACGGGCGCCGCCTGTCCGAGCGCAGAGAATGTCACCTGTGATCCGCGGTCCTCGAGAATCGGGCCCCAGGTCTCCTCCTCCCACAGCCCGAGCTCTTTCGCGCGCGTCTGCAGGGAAGCGAAAGCGTCGTCGATCTGCTGCTGCGTCAGGTTCTCGGCGTAGAGCGCCTTCCACGCGCCGTCTTGGTGGCGCCAGTACTGGGTGCCGCAGGTCGGCATGAGGTGGAGGCGCTGGAGGATGTCGCCGGCCGATGGCAGCTTCTCGACGACCTGCGCGTTGAACTGCGCGATCTGGCCGCCCGAGATGATGCACACCTCCGCGACGTCGAGGAGTTGAAGGAGCAGCTCGAGCATCCGGGGGTCCAGTGCCGACTTGGACGGCGCGAGGGTGTCGTCGAGATCGAAAGCAACGAGCCGCGGGACAGCGGCGCCGGCCCACATATCAGAGGCAGTCGGCGTCAAGTCAGAAGAAGGCACTCGTCGATTGTGGTGGATGTTCGCGCGGCGGCGTATCGGCGTCAGACGTAGAGCGCCGCGCTGGTCGGCTCACTGACGCGCAGGTCCGGGCGCCTCAGCCCGGCACGCCGACCGCTCCCACGCACCCACACGCCGAATCCCACCATGGCGCCCGCGCCGGCGATCCCCGTCGCCCCCCAAGTCCACAGCGCCGCGTCCACGGTCGGGATCGTCGACGAAGCATTCCTCGACGCGCTAGCGGCCGGCGCCGTGTTGGAGGCCGACGCGCCCACTGCGGGAAGAGCGACCAAAACGGCAGCCGTGAGGGCAACCGCGTAGACATGGCGAAGTGTCACGAATTGGAGTCCGATCTGAGGTGCGGAGAGATGCATCCGAGCACCATCGATCGGGAAGCTGCTTCGAGAGTAATCGCCTCGACCCCCTTATGGGGGCCGGAGGCGCCGCAGGAGGGGAAAAGCCTGACGACACGCGCGTACGACTTTCGCCGGTGGCGTGTCGGCTCGAGCCCGTCGTCGGCGGGATCAGTAGGCGCCGCGCGAAGCGAGCACAGCGCTGAGCGTTCGCCACAGGATCAGCAGGTCCGCGGTCATCGACCAGTTCTCGACGTAGTACAGGTCCAGGCGCACCGACTCCTCCCAGGAGAGATCCGATCGCCCGCTCACCTGCCAGAGGCCCGTCACCCCCGGCTTCAC
>DATCMN010000002.1:0-3271 GCA_036563405.1 Naasia sp.
GACCGCCTCGGCGGCGTGCCCGTCGTGATGAAAGCCCTGCTCGACGCCGGACTCATGCACGGCGGCGCCCTCACCGTCACCGGCAAGACGCTCGCCGAGAACCTGGAGGAGATGAACATCTCCCCGCTCGACGGCGAGGTCCTCCGCACGCTCGACAACCCGATCCACGCCACCGGCGGACTCACCATCCTCAAGGGCTCGTTCGCGCCGGAGGGCGCCGTGGTGAAGACCGCCGGCTTCGACGCCGAGGTGTTCGAGGGGCCGGCCCGAGTGTTCGAGCGCGAGCGCGGCGCGATGGACGCCCTCACGAACGGCGAGATCGCGGCGGGCGACGTCGTCGTCATCCGCTACGAGGGCCCGAAGGGCGGCCCGGGGATGCGCGAGATGCTCGCGATCACCGCCGCCATCAAGGGCGCGGGCCTCGGCAAGGATGTACTACTGTTGACCGACGGCAGATTCTCGGGCGGCACAACCGGCCTGTGCATCGGCCACATAGCACCCGAAGCGGTGGACGCAGGTCCTATCGCCTTCGTGCGCGATGGTGATCTGATACGGGTCGATATCGCCGCTCGCAGCATCGACCTACTTGTCGATCCCGCCGAGCTCGCAGCCAGGGCCGAGAACTGGGCCCCGCTTCCTCCGCGCTACACCCGTGGCGTCCTCGCGAAGTACTCCAAGCTGGTGCACTCCGCGGCGGTCGGCGCAATCACGGGCTAGAGCGCGTTCCCCGCACCTCACCGCACGTTCCGTAAGGGATCCCATGCCCGCGTCACCGTTCCCCGCCTCCACCTCCACACCGACCCCCGCGCGCGATGAGCCCGAACTGCTCACCGGCGCCGAGGCCGTCGTGCGCTCGCTCGAGATGCTCGGCATCACCGACGTCTTCGGCCTGCCCGGCGGCGCGATCCTGCCGGTCTACGACCCGCTGATGGACACGAAGAAGATCCGGCACATCCTGGTCCGCCACGAGCAGGGCGCCGGCCACGCGGCGGAGGGCTACGCCAGCGCCTCCGGGCGCGTGGGTGTCGCCATCGCGACCTCCGGCCCCGGCGCCACGAACCTCGTGACAGCGATCGCCGACGCCCACATGGACTCGGTGCCGATGCTCGCGATCACCGGTCAGGTGTTCTCCACGCTGATGGGCACCGACGCGTTCCAGGAGGCGGACATCGTCGGCATCACCATGCCGATCACGAAGCACAGCTTCCTCGTGAAGGATGCCGCCGAGATCCCGGCGACCCTGCAGGCGGCGTACCACATCGCCTCGACGGGCCGCCCCGGCCCTGTGCTGGTCGACATCACGAAGGACGCGCAGCAGGCGACCGCCCCGTTCGTGTGGCCGACCCAGGTGGACCTGCCCGGCTACCGCCCGGTGACGAAGGCCCACGGCAAGCAGATCGTCGCCGCCGCCCAGCTGATCGCCGAGGCCAAGAAGCCGGTGCTCTACGTCGGCGGCGGGATCATCCGCTCGCAGGCCTCCGCGGAGCTGCTCTCCCTCGCCGAGGCGACGAATGCGCCGGTCGTCACCACGCTGATGGCGCGCGGCGCGTTCCCCGACTCTCACCAGCAGCACCTCGGCATGCCCGGCATGCACGGCACAGTGCCCGCGGTGCTGGCCCTGCAGGAGTCCGACCTGATCGTGGCGCTGGGCGCACGCTTCGACGACCGGGTGACCGGCAAGGCGGCCCTGTTCGCCCCGAAGGCGAAGGTCGTGCACGTCGACATCGACCCGGCCGAGATCTCCAAGATCCGCGCGGCCGACGTGCCGATCGTGGGCGACGTCCGCGACGTGCTCGTCGACCTGCTGAGCGCGTTCACTGACGCAGCCGCCGGGACCACGCCGGACTACTCCGCATGGTGGAAGTACCTCGACGACCTGCGCGAGGAGTTCCCGCTCGGCTTCGCGCCCACCACGGACGGCCTCCTCTCCCCGCAGAAGGTGATCCAGCGGATCGGCGAGCTGACCGGGCCCGAGGCGGTCTACGCGGCAGGCGTCGGCCAGCACCAGATGTGGGCCGCCCAGTTCATCAAGTACGAGCGCCCCAACTCGTGGCTCAACTCGGGCGGCGCCGGCACCATGGGCTACTCGGTGCCCGCTGCGATGGGCGCGAAGGTCGCCGAGCCGGACCGTGTGGTGTGGGCGATCGACGGCGACGGCTGCTTCCAGATGACCAACCAGGAGCTCGCCACCTGCGTCATCAACAACATCCCGATCAAGGTCGCGATCATCAACAACAGTTCGCTCGGGATGGTCCGCCAGTGGCAGACGCTGTTCTACAACGGCCGCTATTCGAACACCGATCTCAACACCGGTCACCAGACGATGCGGGTGCCCGACTTCGTGAAGCTCGCGGAGGCGTACGGCGCGCTCGGCATCCGGGTGGAGAGCGAGGACCAGGTGGACGCCGCGATCCAGCTCGCGCTGGAGACCAACGATCGCCCCGTCGTCATCGACTTCGTGGTGAGCGCCGACGCGATGGTGTGGCCGATGGTGCCGCAGGGTGTGTCCAACAGCTACGTCCAGTACGCGATCGACCACTCGCCCACCTGGGATGACGACATGGCGGAGACCGGACGCTCGGAAGAGCCGCGCGGCGCCGCGCGCACCGTGTCGGGAGGCAACGAATGAGCCACGTGCTGTCCCTCCTCGTCGAGGACAAGCCGGGTCTGCTGACCCGCGTCGCCGGCCTGTTCGCCCGCCGCGGATTCAACATCGAGTCGCTCGCCGTCGGCCACACCGAGATCCCGGGCCTGTCCCGGATCACCGTGGTCGTCGACGTCGAGGACCTCCCGCTCGAGCAGGTGACGAAGCAGCTCAACAAGCTGATCAACGTCATCAAGATCGTCGAACTGGAGCCCACGCAGAGCGTGCAGCGCGAGCACCTGCTCGTCAAGGTGCGCGCCGACAACGCGAGCCGGTCGCAGATCCTCGAAGCCGTGAACCTGTTCCGCGCCAAGGTCGTCGACGTGACCGCCGATGCCCTGGTGATCGAGGTCACCGGCGACACCGCCAAGACGCAGGCGCTGCTGCGCGTGCTGGAGCCGTACGGGATCCGGGAGATGGCGCAGTCCGGCCTCCTCGCGATCGGCCGCGGTGCCAAGAGCATCACCGAGCGCGTCGCCCTCCCCAAGAGCTGACCAGCAGTTCCGCGGCGCCAGCCCGCCACTCCCCACGAAGAAGGAAGAACCGGACACGATGACCGACATCTACTACGACAAGGACGCCGACCTCGCGCTCATCCAGGGCAAGAAGGTCGCCGTCATCGGCTAC
>DATCMN010000004.1:0-1991 GCA_036563405.1 Naasia sp.
ATCAGCAGCGGCTTCCTCAACGGCTTCACCGCGTCGATCCATGCGCTCACCGTGGCCATCGGCAGCCTGCTGTTCGGCCGGCTGGAGGCCCGCTTCGCGCTCCGGATAGGCGGGGCGGGAGTGGCCGTCGGCGTCGGGCTCGTGGTCGTCGGCATCGCATTCTTCTCGCTTCCGCTCGTGTGGGTGGGCGGCGTCATGGAGGGTTTCGCCTTCGGCGCCGCGTTCGGGGCGATCTTCCGCGGCCTCGAGCCGCTCGCCCCCGAGCACGAGCGGGCCGGCACCTTCGCCGCCGTCTATGTCGCCGCCTATCTGGCGCTGGGGGTGCCGGCGGTGATCGCCGGACAGCTCATCGCCCCGTTCGGGCTGCTGCCTACGGTCCTCGGCTGGACGGTTCTCATCGTGCTGTTGGCGGCGTTCGGGTTCGTCGTCCAGTCCTGGAGAGGGAAGGACGCCGCGGCGCCGTCGCAATGACGGATGCTCCCCATCTATTGACTTTCGATAGTTAGTTTCCGATACTCGAGAGATGCTGTCTGTGAATCGACTGGTGCTCCCGCTCCGCATCCTCCTGGCGCTGGCCTTCGGCTTCCTTCTGCTGCTGCAGGTGCTCAGCCTTCCCGGCGACGTCGCGGACGATGTCCGACAGGCGCCCGAGGCGGCGCAGCTCCTCTGGCCGATTCTCCTCGTCGCCGAGCTCGGCATCGTCTGCTTCCAGGTGGTGATCGTCTGCACCTGGAAGCTGCTCGGCATGGTGAAGGCGGACAGCATCTTCAGCGACGCGTCACTGCGCTGGGTGAACGGCATCGTCTGGTCGTTCGTGGCGGCGTGGCTCCTGCTCGCCGGACTGGCTGCGTATCTGGTGGCCTGGATCTACTTCACGCCCGAGCTGCGGGATCCGGGGATCCCGATCGTGCTCTTCGGGATGGTGCTGCTCGGGGCCGTTCTCGTGATGCTGGTCGTCGTGCTGCGGGCGCTTCTCCGTCAGGCGACCGTGCTGCGGACCGACATGGAGGCGGTGATCTGATGCCGATCGTGGTCCGGATCGACGTGGAGCTCGCCAAGCGCAAGATGAGCGTCGGCGAGTTCGCCGAACGGGTCGGGCTCACGCCGGCGAACGTCGCGGTCCTCAAGAACGGCAGGGCGAAAGCCGTGCGGTTCAGCACGTTGGAGGCGATGTGCCGCACCCTCGGCTGCCAACCGGGCGACCTCCTGGAGTGGGTCGAGGACTAGCCGGGCGCCCCCGCCCCATCTCCCGCCCCAGCGCGCGCGACGCGCCCTCATCCGGGGGCGCATCCGGTAGCATCCGTTCGCGGACGACCGGCGTCGCATGCGGGAGGGAGTGGCTGGTGCTGTACCTGATCACCCCCTCCGCCGGAGTCTCCTGGAGCGCCACCTCGCGGCAGGCCTCCGACGAGATCGGCGGCCTGGACTGGGCGCCCGCGGAGCTGCGCGCCGACGCCTCGATCGTCCGGCTGGCGCTCCGTCACGGCCGTGCGGCGCACGGCGGGATCGTCGTCGACAGCGTGCACCTGAACGATCACAACCGGATGCGCCGCCTCCTCGACACCCAGAGCGAGGCACGATCGGTCCGGGCCGGCATGGGCGACGACTACGACGCGATGGAGTCCCGGTCCGAGGGAGGGCGCGCTCGTCGCGAGGCGCAGGACGCCCGCATCGATGCCGCGGCCGACTCGGACATCGCCTCCTCGCGCGCCACCGTTCGGGAGGCCCTGCGGCAGGACTCGGTGGACCCCGAGCTCGTCGACCACTGGCGTCGCCTCGGCGGCTCGGTGCCGGACCCGCTCTGACGACCCCGATCGCAGCGTTCCTGCCGACATGCGACGGCATGCGGTCGCGTCTCCGTCGCAACGCTGCGTGACCGCGGCGGCGAGACGGCCGCGCGCATCGGGCAGGATGGCCGGGTGACGAACGAGCTCGGCGACCTGCACCCCGACACTCTCGCCGTGACGGCCGGCCGGCCCGCGAACCTGCCG
>DATCMN010000006.1:0-3848 GCA_036563405.1 Naasia sp.
CCGACCACCCACAGTGCGTACAGCAGGCCGCCCACCAGCGCTGCCGCGAGCCGGGCGCGGAGTTCCGCGTCGGGTCCGCCGAGTCTGCGTCGCAGGGGGCCGATGAAGGCGGTCTCGTGGATGTCCTTCAGGCGTGAGCCGATGCCCGAGCCGTCGCTCGCCCGCAACAGAGCGAGGAAGACGCCGCGCAGCTCGTCGTGGGTGAGCACGTAGGCGATGAAGCTCTCGCCGAGCGTCTCCAGGGGAGCGGACAGCAGCGGGTCGTCGTCGAACTCGACCTGCATGGCGTCGAGGAACAGCTGCTCCTTCGACCCGAAATGCCGGATGACGAGGGCGGGATCGGCCTGCGCCCGCCCGGCGATGTCCCGCACCGAGGTGCCTGCGTAGCCCCGCTCGAGGAACAGTTGCACGGCGGCCGCGCGGATGCCTTCCCGCGTCTCCTGCCCGGACCGTGCCATCCGCTCAGGCTAGCGGGAGGTCGGTGCGCTCCCGCCTCGATCATCGGTTCGCCGTGCCGCCGCACGCCCGACCGCGGAGGAGGATGAGGACATGCCCGCACGAGCCGAGAGGCGGCCCCCGCGCTCGCGGTGGACGCTGCGCCAGCTCCTCTGGTGGCTCTGGCCGACCATGCCCGCGTCGTGGCGGGAAGTGCCCGCGCGCCTGCAGCCCGGAGCTGTGCAGATCACCCGCCTGACTGTCGCTGCCGTCGTCTCCTACGTCGTCGCGGACACGGTCTTCCCCGGGATCCTCGACCTGACCGCGCCGCTCACCGCGCTGCTCGTCGTGCAGGCGTCCACCGTCGGCACCCTGCTGATGGGCGCGGTCCGCGTCGGCGCCGTCCTCACCGGGATGCTCGTCGCCGTCGCGGTGACATCGGCAGTAGGCCTGTCCTGGTGGAGCCTCGCCATCGTCATCGCCTCCACGCTCCTCGTGGCGATGGTGCTGCGCCTCGGCGACCAGACCCTGGAGGCACCGATCAGCGGCATGCTCATCCTCGCCGTGGCGACGCCCGGGGTCGCCGCAGAGGTCCGGGTCGCGAACACCCTGATCGGCACGGTCGTCGGGATCGCGTTCAGCCTGATCGCGCCGATCGCCATCCCGAACGCCCAGGCCAGCGAGGCGGTGCGCCGGGTGATCCGCTCGCAGGCGGCGCTGCTGGGCGAGATCGCGATGACCCTCGGCAACCGCCCACCGCACCCGGACGAGGTGCAGGCGTGGTCCGACTGGACGGAGGACATCGGCGATGAGCTCCGCACCGCCGCCTCCCGGGTGGAGGAGGTGCGGCAGAGTCGCCGGCTCAACCCGCGGGCGCTCGCCACGGCCGCCGTCCATCCCGGCCTGCGCTCCGCCGTGGACAGGATCGGCCGCGCTCTCGCGGCCGAGCGGGCGATGATCGTCGCGATCGGCAAGCAGAGCCCCGGAGGGGGAGGCGACGGGGAGGTGGAGGGCGAGCTGCGGGCCGCGCTCGCCGTGGTGCTCGACGACCTCGCCGACGGCCTGCGCTCCTACGGGGACCTGGTCGACGCGGAGTACGGCAGAGGGCTCCGGGAGCGAGCGGACCTCGCCCTCGAACGGACGCTCGAGATCGTCCGCGAGACGCGCGCGGTCCTCACCGAGCTGCGGCTCCTCGACGTCGACCCCCGCTCGCGCCCTGACCTGTCGGTGCTGCACGGATCGGTGCTCGCGGCGATCGGCCACCTCATCGACCAGCTCGACCTCGAGCACACCGAGCGCGCCGCCGATCCGTGGCTTCGCCGCCTCCCGCTGCTCGGCGAGCGGGGCGGTCCGTCCGCTGCCCGGCGCCGCGGAGGCGACGACTCCTGATCCCCGGCCTTCCCAGTTCCAGGGCAACCGGGCGTCGACTCGCCCTGGAACTGGGCAGGTCGGCTTCGACTCGCGACGGAGCGGGCGTCGGAGCCGACGTCGGGGCTGACAAGTGGCGAGCGCTCAGTGCTCGAGCCACTTCTCCGCGAGGTGGTCGGCGAGCACCCGACGGATCGTGCCGGAGCGGGAGCGCAGGATGATCGACTCGGTGCGGATGATCGGCCCCTTGCGCCGCACCCCGTCGACGAGGCCGCCGTCGGTGACGCCGGTCGCGACGAAGAACGTGTTCTCGCTGCGGACCAGCTCATCGGCCTCGTAGACGTAGTCCATCTTGAGTCCGGCGTCGATGCCGCGCTGCCGCTCGTCGTCGGTCTTCGGAGCCAGCCGGCCCTGGATGAGGCCGCCGAGCGCCTTGATCGCGCACGCCGTGGCGACCCCCTCGGGTGACCCGCCGATGCCGACGCACAGGTCGATGCGGGTCTCGTAGCGGGCGGCGTTGATCCCGCCCGCGACATCCCCGTCGAGGAGCAGGCGGGTGCCTGCGCCGGCTGCGCGGATCTCGTCGATCAGCTGCGCATGCCGGGGCCGGTCGAGGACGGCCACCTGCATCTCGCCGATGTCCTTGCCCTTCGCCTTGGCGAGCGCACGGATGTTCTCGCCGATCGGCTTCCGGATGTCGACGACCCCGATGGCCTCCGGCCCGGCGACGATCTTCTCCATGTAGAACACGGTCGACGCGTCGAGCATCGACCCGCGGTCGGAGACGGCGATCATCGACAGCGCGTTCTGCCGGCCCGCGGCGGTGAGGGAGGTCCCGTCGATCGGGTCCACCGCGATGTCGCAGGACGGCCCGCGGCCGCTGCCCACGCGCTCGCCGTTGTAGAGCATCGGGGCGTTGTCCTTCTCGCCCTCGCCGATGACGATCACGCCGTCGAAGTCGACGGTGCCGAGGAACTTCCGCATGGCGTCGACGGCTGCCTTGTCGGCGCCGTTCTTGTCGCCCCGCCCGATCCACGGCACTGCCCGGATCGCGGCCGCCTCGGTGGCGCGGACCAGTTCCATGCCGAGGTTCCTGTCCGGGTGGGCCCAGACGTCTGGATCCGCGAACGCGTCAGAGGGCGCGTGCGCCCAGGCGGCGACTTCGTCTTTCAACACAGAGTGCTCCTCGGGTGGTGCTGTCGCGGGGGGATCAGAGGCGTGAGACGAGATCCCAGCGGAGTCGGGTGAGCCGGCGACGGAGCGGCTTCGGCACCGTCGCGCCGACGCGGTCGAACAGCTCGGCGGTCTGCTCCGACTCCTCCAGCCAGGCGGCCGGATCGATGCGGAACAGCTCCTCCCACGCGCCCTGCCGCAGGTCGAGGCCCTCCAGCGGAAACTCGTCCTTGCGGGGGAGCCCGCCGGCGGGGCTCTGCACCGTCGACACCGTCCCTTCCAGGCGGCGGACGATCCACTCGAGGACGCGGCTGTTCTCTCCGAACCCGGGCCACAGGAACGAGCCGTCCGCACCCTTCCGGAACCAGTTCACCTGGAAGATGCGGGGCGCGTGCTCGCCGAGCTTGTCGCCCATCCCGAGCCAGTGCTGCCAGTAGTCGCCCATGTCGTAGCCGCAGAACGGCAGCATCGCGAACGGGTCGTGGCGGAGGATGCCGACAGGGCCCTCGGCCGCGGCGGTCTGCTCGCTCGCCAGGGTGGCGCCGATGAACACGCCGTGCTCCCAGTCGGTGGCCTCGGCCACGAGCGGGATGTTGGTGGCGCGGCGCCCGCCGAACAGGATCGCGTCGATCACGACGCCATTCGGGTCGTCCCACTCGGCGGCGATGGTCGGGCACTGCTCCGCCGGCACGGTGAAGCGCCCGTTGGGGTGCGCGGCCGGAGCGGGGAGGCCCGCTATCCAGGGACGCCCCTCCCAGTCCACGAGGCGGTCAGGTGCGCGGTCGGTGAGACCCTCCCACCAGATGTCCCCGTCGTCGGCGAGTGCGACGTTCGTGAAGATGGTGTTGCCCCAGATCGTGGCGACGGCGGTC
>DATCMN010000013.1:0-3480 GCA_036563405.1 Naasia sp.
GTGCCGGGCCGGTGCAGCGGGACTACTTGCTGAGGAGGTTGCGCCGCCACGAGATTCAGGGGTGGTTCAGCCGCATCAAGGTCAAGATCGAGTAGTTCGTGTCCGAGCTGGACCCACCGATCTACACCTCGGCCTTGACCAACTTCGTGTCGAAGAGCAGCTTCAGCACGTCCTCCGGGACCGCCTGGGTGTTCCCTGTTGCCTGTCTGTCCGGCCGCACGCCGCACTGGCAGGATCAGCCCCTCGGGAACCACAGCGGAAGGACGACACCGCCGTGAGCCAGCACGTACACGGATGGCTGGAATGCCGTGCCTGCTTCGCGGAGGTCAGCCTGGCCGAGAAGGTCCTCAACGTCGACGGGTATCGCCTGGTCAATGACCCTGGCTACTGGGGTGCAGCCGACCCCGTCGTCCTCGTTCTCGGCCAGTCGAAAGGTCGTACGCAGTGGCGAGCTGCGGCGAGGGACTTCGATGCCGTCGCGTTCGCCGGAATCCGCGATCGGCTGCGAGCCGTCCTGGACCGTGTGGGCGTGCCGACGGGGAAGGGCGACTTCGACGACCGCTTCACGGCCGCCGAGACGTACCTCGGCTTCGCGTCCGTCGTCCGTTGCAGCCTCAGCACTCACGACGGCCGCAGCTCACCGTCGCCGGTCGCACAGGCCATGCGCTCCTCAGCCGACCGCTGGGTGCGTATGTGCATGGAGCGCTGGCTCACCGACCTCAACCCGCGTCTGCGGCTCGTCATCCTGCTCGGACTGACCAACGCCTACGTCGCCGCAGTGATCTCCCGGATTCGGGCCCTGCACCCGCAGACGTTCCGGCAGGAGAACGCTACGACCGTCCATGCCGCCGGTGTGGTGTGGACGTTCGTCCAGCACCCCTCGAAGCAGGCTGTCACCTCCTTTCGCGACTGGATCGGCGACGAGCCTCTGGACAAGCGCGACAACGCTGTCGCCGCCGTCCACGCGGCGCTCGGTACCGCTCAGACCACAGCCGAGCCGCGAACCACCGCCATGACCGCGCCGCCATCTCCACGACGACAACAGAGGACCCGTGAACAAGGGGCGTCGACGCTGTGCGCAGCGATCGCGAGGTACCTCGCTGAGCATGCGGACCTCGTCCGCCACGGCGCCCTCATCACCGATAACAAGAAGATGTCGGACTGGCGTACCAGTAACGGCACCGTGTTCGCCTATGAGAACGAGACCGGCAAGCTCTGGACCCTCAACCTTCCGACAGTGCGCGAGCTGTCAACGGTCATCGTCCACACCCCCTACCCCGCCTCGGAGCTGTGGACCACGACCAGCAGGGACGGCCGTCCGCGCTACGGCCGTCACAGCGCACTCCGGTCCATCCCCGAGCTGCGCGACGCCGACCTCATCCGCTTCGCCCTGTCCGACATCGCAGATGCAACGCGCATCGTGACGGCGCTCCTGCGGGCGTAGCCGCTCGAGCCCCACGGAACTCGTGCATACGCGGCGGGGCAAGCAGGTCGACGCCCTCGTCCAGCCCTCGGCAGAAGCCTTGCTTCTGCCATGTCTTGCTCCGCCGAGGGTTGTTCAGATCTCCCGAGAAAGAGCAGATGACGGTGCTGCGAGCCATGGTCACGTCTGGGAGCGGCGTGATTGAGTGGGACGAGCAGGCCTGTAAGCCGGATCCTGTTCCCCGGCGCCTCGCGGCGACCGGATCGGCGACCATCCATCTGGGCCCGCCGTCACCGACGGGCTCGAGCGGTCTACCCGCAGACTCGGACGGGCCGCCCTCGAACGCCTGCGCAGGTCCCTCGCGAGACCCTCCTGACCTTGCTCCGGGTGGGGTTTACCGAGCCACCCCGGTCACCCGGGGTGCTGGTGGTCTCTTACACCACCGTTTCACCCTTACCGCCCGCTCGCGCGGGAGGCGGTCTGTTCTCTGTGGCACTGTCCCGCGGGTCACCCCGGGTTGCCGTTAGCGAACCACCCTGCCCTGCGGAGTCCGGACTTTCCTCGACGGGGTCTCCCCCGCCGCGGCCGCCCGGCCTGCTCGTCCGCGGCGGAAGGGTACCGTGCGGCCAAGTGCGGCCGCTGCGTGAGTGTGTGTCCAGCGTCGCCTGTACTGCTTGAGGCGCACACTCCTGTTCTCACGTGTCTGCTCGCCGCGCGTGTCTTCGCTCGCCCTCCCCAAGGCTGCGGCACGATGGCGCCTGTGACGGAAGGATCGGTAGCGGGCGAGGGATGCGCGTGAGCGTTGGGAAGTCAGTGCGGCTTTTCCTCGCTGATGGCACCCCCGGCGGGTTGCTGACGGCGGAGATCATGAACTGGACGGGAAGCGTCACCGCGGCCTCCCGCTCCGACCTGCCGGCGCTCCTGCAGCGACCGGAGGTGGCTCGCACCGGCGTCTACCTCCTGCTCGGCGAGGACCCGGAGACCGGCGGGCCGATGGCGTACATCGGCGAGGGCGACGTCGTGAGCAAGCGGCTCAAGCAGCACGCGCTGCCAGAGCCGACGGGTAAGGACTTCTGGTCCCGGAGTGTCGTGCTGACCAGCAAGGACATGAACCTGACCAAGGCGCACGCTCGTTACCTTGAGAGCCGCTTCGTAGCCCTGGCCGAGAAGGCCAATCGGGTCAAGCTGACGAATGTGCAAGCTCCTGACCCGATCGCCCTTCCCGAGGCCGACCGCTCGGACATGGAGTACTTCATCGAGCAGGCGAAGATCGTTCTGCCTGTGCTCGGCGTCAACGTCCTCCGCTCCGCTGCAACGGTCTCTACACCGTCTGCGTCCGCGACTGCCGGTCCCGGGGTGATGTTGCCGGCGGCCGCCGGCACGTCGCCGGTGTTCGAGCTGGTGCAGAAGAGGGACGGCGTGTTGGCGCGGGCGCAGGAGGTCGACGGCGAGTTCACTGTCCTCAAGGGCTCCATAGCCCGGGCGGAGTGGACCGGCGTCAACAGTGGCTACCGAACCCTGCGCCTGCAGCTGGAGCGCGACGGCGTCATCGTGGTCACTGAGGGCCGGGGCGTCTTCGCTGCCGACCATGTGTTCAACGCCGTGAGCGCAGCGGCCGCCGTCGTGCTCGGCCGTAGCGCCAACGGGCGCGAGGTGTGGAAGGTCGCGGGCAGCGGCACCACGTACGGGACATGGCAGAGTTCGGGTGTCGAGCAGGCGGGTCCAGATCTGTTCGGGTGATCCGCAGACGCCGTCGGAGCCAAAGGCGCTGCAGCATCCTCCCCTTATGACCGTCGGCCTCGGGCAGACGCCCGACAAGTGGTCCCTGTTCGCGCGCATCCAGCGGCAGGTGCGGCCAACCTGGACTTGCCAAACCACGTTCGGGCTCGACCGCAGCACCACCTCGGCCCGGCCTGAGAGCGTGTTGTGAAACCTGGTGATCGTTCGGCGTGGCGTTGGTGGTAGCGGCCGGGACACCGTGATCATCGGATCGGGTGTGCTCGTGTTCGTGCCGCCCGTTGTATGACTCGTCGCTAACTGATCAGCAGTGGGCGGTG
>DATCMN010000032.1:0-8750 GCA_036563405.1 Naasia sp.
CCGGCTGCACGCGGGCCTTGCCGCCCTCGGGGCGGTCGTCGCCGTCTCGCTCCTCGCTCTGCCCGGGCCGAGCGGCTCCGCGCTGCTGCCCGCCAACCCCCTCGGCTTCACCTGGACTCTCGCGCCGACACTGGTGTCCGCCGTGATCCTCGCCTGGCCCGCCGGCCTGCTCCGCCGCCCCGATTCGAAGGGCGCCCCCGGTGGATGGGATACTGACGAGGGAAGGGAAACAGACAAGTGACCTACGTGATCGCTCTGCCCTGCGTCGACGTCAAAGACCGGGCGTGCATCGACGAATGCCCCGTCGACTGCATCTACGAGGGCGACCGGATGCTCTACATCCACCCCGACGAGTGCGTCGACTGCGGTGCATGCGAGCCGGTCTGCCCCGTCGAGGCGATCTACTACGAGGACGACCTCCCCGACCAGTGGTCGGACTACTACAAGGCGAACGTCGAGTTCTTCGAGGACATCGGCTCGCCGGGAGGCGCGGCCAAGGTCGGGGTCATCCCGAAGGACCACCCGGTGGTCACCGCGCTCCCGGCTCAGGCGTAGAAGCGCAGGTCGCGCGGCCTTTCCGTGCGTGCTGAGCGCGGGCCCCCGATGTGACGGGCTCTCGCGGCACAGCCTAGGCTTGACTCGCTCCGGCGTCGCCGGGGCGTGCAATCGACGAAGCATCTCGAGGAGCAGCACGTGGGCGGAACCGGCGACGCGGACAAGGTCACGCTCAGCTATCCCGGCGGAAGCGCCGAGTTCCCGATCATCCCGAGCGTCGACGGCGCCTCGAGCATCGACGTGTCCGCGCTGACGAAGAAGACCGGCTACACCGCGCTCGACCAGGGCTTCGTCAACACCGCGTCCACCCAGTCGGCGATCACCTACATCGACGGCAACAACGGCATCCTGCGCTATCGCGGCTACCCGATCGAGGAGCTCGCCACCTCCTCGACGTACCTCGAGGTCGCGTGGCTCCTGATCTACGGGGAGCTCCCGACCAGCGACCAGCTCGGGGAGTTCGACGAGAAGATCCGCCGGCACACCCTGCTGCACGAGGATCTGAAGCGCTTCTTCACGGCGCTGCCGCACACCGCTCACCCGATGAGCGTCCTCTCCAGTGCCGTGTCGGCGCTGTCGACGTACTACGAGGACTCGCTGAGCGTTCACGACCCCGAGCAGGTCGAGATCTCGACCATCCGGCTGCTCGCGAAGCTGCCCGTCATCGCCGCCTACGCGCACAAGAAGAGCCTCGGTCAGGCCTTCCTCTACCCGGACAACTCGCTGAGCTTCGTCGACAACTTCCTGCGACTCAACTTCGGCACGATGGCGGAGCCGTACGAGGTCAACCCCGTCCTCTCGAAGGCCCTCGACCGGCTGCTCATCCTGCACGAGGACCACGAGCAGAACGCGTCCACCTCCACGGTGCGACTGGTCGGCAGCACCGAGGCGAACATCTTCTCCTCCATCTCGGCCGGCATCAACGCGCTCTACGGGCCGCTCCACGGCGGCGCGAACGAGGCGGTCCTCAAGATGCTCGCCCAGATCCGCGATTCCGGCGAAGGCGTCGACAAATTCGTCGAGCGGGTCAAGAAGAAGGAGGAGGGTGTCCGGCTCATGGGCTTCGGGCACCGCGTCTACAAGAGCTACGACCCGCGCGCCAAGCTGGTGAAGGAGAGCGCCGACGAGGTGCTCGAGGCTCTCGGGGTGCAGGATCCGCTGCTCGACCTCGCGCGCGAACTGGAGCAGATCGCGCTCGCCGACGACTACTTCGTGGAGCGTCGCCTCTACCCGAACGTCGACTTCTACACGGGCGTCATCTACAAGGCGATGGGCTTCCCCACGCGCATGTTCACCGTGCTCTTCGCGATCGGCCGGCTGCCCGGCTGGATCGCGCACTGGCGCGAGATGAACGACGAGCCGGCCACCAAGATCGGCCGCCCGCAGCAGCTCTACGTGGGCCCGGCGGAACGGCACATGAACCGCTAGAGGGACTCCCTCGCTCAGCAGGCATCCCTTTCATTGGGCAGGCAGAACCGAGCCTGCCCAGGCGGATCCGCGGGATTCCGCCTGCTGAGCGAGAGGATCCTGCCTGCTGGGGCAGGGAGCGCCGGTCAGTCGTGCAGGGCGGAGTTCAGCTCGATGCCCTGTCCGGACCGCGGGACGGCCTCCACCGCGCCGGTCACGGAGTTGCGCCGGAACAGCAGGTTCGGCACTCCCGACAGCTCCGTCGCCTTCACGACCTGAGTCTCGCCGCCGCCGACCAGAGCGACCTTGGTGCCCGCCGTCACGTAGAGGCCGGCCTCCACGACGCTGTCGTCGCCGATCGAGATGCCGACGCCGGCGTTCGCGCCGAGCAGCGCCCGGGAGCCGATGGCGACCCGCTCGGTGCCGCCCCCGGACAGCGTGCCCATGATGGAGGCGCCGCCGCCGATGTCGGAGCCGTCGCCCACGACGACGCCCTGCGAGATCCGCCCCTCGACCATGGAGGTGCCGAGGGTGCCGGCGTTGTAGTTGACGAACCCCTCGTGCATGACGACGGTGCCGGGGGAGAGGTGGGCGCCGAGCCTCACCCGGGCGGCGTCGGCGATCCGCACGCGCTCGGGCGTGACGTAGTCGGTGAGCCGGGGGAACCTGTCGATGCCCTGCACCTGGATGGCGGCCCGCTGCAGGGTGCGGCGCAGGCGAGGAAGCGAGTCCGGGTGCACGGGGCCCGCGTTGGTCCACGCGACGTTCGGCAGTTGCGCGAAGATCCCGTCGAGGTTGAGCCCGTTCGGCTGCACCAGCAGGTGGGACAGCAGGTGCAGCCGCAGGTACGCGTCACTGGTCGACGTCGGCGGGCGGTCCAGGTCGATATCGGTGGTCACAGTCTGGACGTGGACATCGCGCCTCGGATCCGGGCCCGTCTGCTGCTCGAGCTCCTTCGGGGCGATCCACCTGTCCCGCCCGGCCGGGAAGGGGCCCAGCTGGGGGGACGGGAACCAGGTGTCCAGCACCGTCCCGTCGGATGCGACGGTGGCGAGGCCGTAGCCCCAGGCGGAGCGGGTTTCCTTGGACATGCCGTCCACAGTATCGACGGCGCCCCCCGGATGACCGGGTTCGCGGGGAGTCGGTCGGTAGGGTGAAGGCCATGGCCCCGCTCGACCTGTCCGCGTCGTCGATCGAGTTGACCCGGGTGCTCTGCGACATCGACTCGGTCTCGGACAGGGAGGGTCCGCTCGCGGACCTGATCGAGAGCGCCGTCCGCGCAGTGAAGCACCTGACAGTGTCCCGTCACGGCGACACCGTCGTCGCCCGCACGACGCTCGGGCGTGATCAGCGGGTCGTCATCGCCGGGCACATCGACACCGTCCCCATCAACGGCAACGTGCCGACCCGCTTCGAGACGATCGACGGGGTCGACTACCTGTGGGGTCGTGGCACCACCGACATGAAGGCCGGCGTGGCCGTCCAGCTCAAGCTGGCCGCCGAGGTGGCGGAGCCGCTCGTCGACATCACCTGGATCTGGTACGACCACGAGGAGGTGTCGGAGGCGAAGAACGGCCTCAACCGGCTCTCCCAGTCGAACCCGGAGCTCCTCGCCGGCGACTTCGCGATCCTCGGCGAGCCGACCCGCGCCGAGATCGAGGGCGGCTGCAACGGCAACCTCCGTGCCGAGATCCGGACGCGCGGGCTGCGCGCACACTCGGCACGCTCCTGGGTGGGCGAGAACGCCATCCACAAGGCGGCGCCGATCCTCGACATCCTCGCCGCCTACGAGGCGCGCAACGTGGAGGTCGACGGCCTCGTCTACCGCGAGGGGCTCAGCGCCGTCGGCATCACCGGCGGGATCGCGGGCAACATCATCCCCGACGAGTGCATGGTCCACGTCAACTACCGCTACGCACCCAGCCGGTCCGCCGAGGAGGCGGTCGCCCACATCGAGGAGCTCTTCGCGGGCTACGAGATCGCGATCGTCGACCTGGCGGCGGGGGCCCGCCCCGGGCTGGATGCGCCGATCGCGCAGGAGTTCGTCGCCGCTGTCGGCGGCGTCCCCATGCCGAAGTACGGCTGGACCGACGTCGCCCGCTTCTCCCGGCTCGGGGTCCCCGCAGTGAACTACGGACCGGGCGACCCCCTGAAGGCGCACGCCGACGATGAGCGCGTGCCGCTGGAGCAGATCGAGTCCTGTGAGCGGGGCCTGCGGGCGTGGCTGACCGGGCACGCGTCCTGACGGACGTCGGGGCGCCGCAGGCCGGCGCTCCGCACGGCCGATCGAACGGCTGGCTCCGGCTGCCCTGGTGGCTGCGGGTGTCGCTCGTGTACGCGGCCGCCCGGCTGCTCACCACGATCGCCCTCGCCTACACGGCGACCCAGCTGACCCCGGCGAGCAGGGCGGGGGCCAACCCCGACTTCTTCCGCTACATCACTCTGTGGGACGGCTACTGGTACTGGTACATCGCGGCCGTCGGCTACCCGACGGTGCTGCCGATCGACGCGACGGGGCACGTCGCCGAGAACCAGTGGGCGTTCATGCCCGTGTACCCGGGGGTGGTCTCCGCGGTGGCCGGGCTCACCGGATCCTTCTGGCCGGCGGCCGCGTTCTTCGTCTCCCTGCTGTGCGGCTTCGGCGCGGCGCTGGTGATCTACCGGCTGTTCCTCCTCCGCCTGGACGAGGACGCCGCGTTCTTCGCCACCGTGCTGTTCTCGGTCTCCCCGCTCTCGTTCATCCTGCAGATGGCCTACGCGGAGTCGATGCAGCTGTTCCTGCTCGCCCTCGCGCTCTACCTGCTCGTACGGCGGAAGTGGGGCTGGCTGTTCCCGGTGGTCGCGGTGCTCGCCCTCACCCGGCCGACAGGTCTGGCCCTCGCGCTCGCCCTCGGGCTGTACTGGATCGTCCGCCTGATGCGCCGCGATCGCGACCCCTTCGCGCCGCGGGAGCGCCTGGTGTCCGGCGCCCTCGCCGTCTTCAGCGGGGTGATGGGCCTCGCCTGGCCGGCCGCCGCCTGGATCGCCACGGGCTCGATCTCCGCCTACACGGACACCGAACTCGCCTGGCGAGCGCCGGTCATCGGCCACCAGCACCTGCTGCCCTTCGCTCCGTGGTTCCAGGCGGCCAACCTCTGGTTCGGGTTCCCGCTCGGCGTGATCATCGTCGTGCTGATCACCGTGGCTTTCGCCGCCATCCTCCTGAGTCCGCCGGTCCGCAGGCTGGGCATCGAGATGCGTCTCTGGATGGCCAGCTACGGCCTCTACCTGCTCGCCGTGTTCTTCCCCCAGTCGAGCGTCCTGCGCCTCCTCATGCCGATGTTCCCGCTCGCCGGCGCGATAGCGCTGCAACGGAACGTCCTGTACCGGGTGGGGGTGGTCCTCCTCTCGCTCGCCCTCCAGTTCGCCTGGCTCTGGGCCACCTGGGGCCCGCTCACCACCTACTGGTCGGTGCCCTGAACGCAACCCGCAGGGGAGCACTCCCGGCCCGTTTTGGCGCAGGAACCCGGGCTACGGGATAATGGGGAGAAACCTGTGAAAGGGGAACGCTCCATGGCCGCTATGAAGCCGCGAACCGGAGACGGGCCGATGGAGGCCGTCAAGGAGGGGCGCCTCATCATCGTGAGGGTGCCGCTCGAGGGCGGCGGACGCCTCGTCGTGTCCGTGAACGACGCCGAGGCGAAGGAGCTGCACGCCGCGCTGGGCGCGGTCGTCAGCCCGAGCTGATCATCGCGGCGCTGCACCCCCCGGGTGCGGCGCCGCGCCCGTCTCCGCGCGGAGACTAGAGGCGCACCACCTGCAGAAGCCCGCCGCCGGCCGGTGAGAGCGTGCTGAGCGCCGCCGTCGACCCGCCGATCTCCTCGAGGAGCGTCCGGTACGCGGTCGACACCTTGTCCCGGCGTGCCGGGTTCGCCACGTCGCCGTTCCCCAGAGCGCCGGCTACCAGCACCAGTCCGCCCTGCCGCACCAGCCGCAGGCCGTGCTCGACGTACTCGATGACGCTGTCCGGGTTCCCGTCGACCAGGACCAGGTCGTAGGACTCCTCGTTCATCCGCGGCAGCACCTCGAGCGCCCGGCCGGTGATCAGCCGCACCCTGCCCGCCCCGACGCCCGCCTCCGCGAACGCCGCCCGTGCCGCCGCCTGGTGGTCGGGCTCGGTGTCGATGGTCGTCAGCGTCCCGGTGGGGGAGCCGGTGAGCAGCCACAGGCCGGAGACCCCGGTCCCCGTGCCGATCTCGACCATCGCCCGGGCGCGGGACGCGGCGGCGAGGACCGCGAGCTGCGTGCCAAGCGCGGGCGACACCGCGTCGATCCCGAGCTCGACGGCGTTGCGGCGGGCGAAGGCGATGGCCTCCGGCTCGACCACGCAGTCGTCCGCGTACTTCCAGTTGGCGTCCTTCTCCGACATAGCCCGACCAGCCTAGGGGGAGGGCCGCGAGCGGTTCCGCAGGCGCCCGGCGTTACAGTGGCAGGGTGTTCGGATTGACCTTCGAGAAGCTGCTCCTCATCGGGGTGCTCGCGGTCATCATCGTCGGCCCAGAGCGGCTGCCCCGCTACGCCGCGTCCCTCGCCCGATTCGTCAAGTGGCTCAAGTCGTTCGCGGACGGCGCCCGCAGCCGTATGCGCGAGGAGATGGGCCCCGAGTTCGACGAGGTCGACTGGAAGAAGCTCGATCCCCGCCAGTACGACCCGCGCCGCATCATCCGGGAGGCGCTGATCGAGGACGAGCCGCCGCCCCGGCAGGTCGTCCGACCGGCGCGCAGACCGAGCGCACCCGCACAGAAACCCGCAGGCGCGGCCGAGTCGGACGCCGCCGCCGAACCACCGGCTGCCGAGCCACCGGCTGCCGAACCACCGGCTGCCGGCCCGCCGGCCGACTCCCGGACAGTGGCGGGCGCATCGGTGATCGCGGCCGCCCGGTCCACCGGATCCGCATCCGCCGACAGCGGCGGGGCAGACGGTGCAGCCTCCACGCCGTACGACGCCGAAGCCACCTGACCGCCGTACCGCCCTCGGTGCCGGCCTGACCGGCCGGACTGTGCCTTCGGTACCGGCCGGACGGGCCGATACACTGCGGCAATGACCAGCGCCGTCGCCCCAGCACGGGTGCGGCTCCCCGGCAGGACCGTCGCCGGCTACGCCGTCGGCTCCCTCGGCACCGGCGGCTTCAGCACCCTTCCCGGTCTGGTGCTCGTCTACTACCTGACCGACACCCTGGGGGTGGCGGCTCTCGCCGCCGGCCTGCTCGTCACCGCGGCGAAGGTCTGGGACATCGTCATCGACCCGGTGCTCGGCTCGATCAGTGATCGGCAGCTGGGCCGCCGCGGCACACGCCGAGGCCTGATGGTCGCCGGCGCAGCCGCGCTGCCCGTCCTCTTCGCCCTCACCTTCGCCGTGCCCGCCGGGATCGGCCCGCAGGTCGCGGGGCTGTGGGTGCTGCTCGCGTTCCTCGCTTCGGCGACGGCGTTCAGCGCGTTCCAGGTCCCCTACATCGCCCTCCCCGCCGAGCTCGCCTCCGGCTACGACGAGCGGACGCGGCTCCTCACCTGGCGGGTGGTCGTGCTGACCTTCGCCATCCTGCTGTTCGGCGCCGGGGGGCCCGTCCTCCGGAGCATCCCCGAGGATCCGCGCGCCGGGTACCTGCTCATGGCGGTCGTCGCCGGGCTCGCGCTGGGGGCAGCGCTGCTCGCCTCGACCCTCGTCGTCCCACGCGGAATCGCACTGCGGGATGCGCCGGCAGGCGGGCCGGCCGCGGCGTACCGGGAGGGACTGTCCGCGCTGCGCCGCAGCCAGCCGTTCCGCGTGCTGCTCACGACGTTCGCACTGCAGGGGCTGGCGACCGGGATGATGCTCGCGGGAGCACAGTACGTGGCAACCTGGGTGCTCCGCTCCGAGGACGCCGTCACGCTCCTCTTCCTCGCCCTCATCGCCCCTGCCCTCGTCGCGGCGCCGCTGTGGGGCCGGCTCGCGCGGCGCACCGGCAAGGAGCGCGCGTTCGCCGCGTCGTCCGCGCTCTTCGCCCTCGCGGCGCTCGCCCTCGTCGGGCTGCTCTGGGCGCCCGGCGCCTGGGTGTACGCGCCGGTCGCGATCGCGGGTGCGGCCTACGCCGGCATGCAGTCCCTGCCCATGGCCATGCTGCCGGACGCGATCGCCGCCGACGCGCGCACCTCCGGCCCGGGCGGCGCCGGCACCTTCGGTGGGATCTGGACGGCAGGGGAGACCACGGGAATGGCGCTCGGCGCCACGTCCCTCACCCTCGTACTCGCCCTCTCCGGCTATGTGGAGCGCGTCGCAGGCGAGGATGCCGTGCAGAGCGGGCAGGCCGTCGCGGGCATCATCCTCGCCTTCAGCGTCGTGCCCGCCGCCCTCGTCGCCCTCAGTCTGCTGCCCCTCGCCCGCTACCGGCTGCGGCGCGAGGATATCGAGGAGGGGAGCGCGTGACCGACTTCGCGGAGCCGCCGGAGGCGGTGCTCGAGCGCCTGCGGGCGTACCGCTCCACCGATGCCCCCACCCACGGCGGCCGGGTGCTGAGCTACGTCTACGACCCCGGCTCGGCGGCCCTCGACGAGCTCGCGGCCGAGGCCATCCGCATCATGCAGCCCGTGAACGGCCTCGACCCCACGACCTTCGGCTCCGTCGCCGCCATCGAGCGGGATCTGATCGCGTTCACCCGCGACCTGCTCGGCGGCGACCCCGACGTGGTCGGCTCGGTCACGACGGGCGGCACCGAGAGCTGCCTGCTCGCCGTGAAGACGGCGCGGGACCTGTGGCGCGCGGCCGGGAACGAG
>DATCMN010000072.1:0-2367 GCA_036563405.1 Naasia sp.
CCAGGCCGCGGTCCGAGAGCTGCTGGGAGGCCCCGCCGATGACCCGGACACCTCCCGCCCCGCCTCGGGCTGAGCCCGCCCTCGACGAGGGCGATGAGCGCGCCGGCCGCTCCGGCTTCGTCGCGCGCATCTCCGTCGGGAAGCTCTTCCCCGCCGAGACCGGGGCCTTCGTCCTGCTGCTCGGCACCACCCTCTTCCTCGTGGCCTTCGGCCTGGTGATGGTGCTGTCCTCGTCGAGCGTCGAGTCGGCCGCCGACGGGGAGGGCAGCTTCTCCGAGTTCCTCACCCAGGGCGGGGCCGCCATGTTCGGCCTGCCGCTCATGCTGATCGCCTCCCGCTTCCCGGTCTCCTGGTGGCGCGCCCTGGCGCTGCCGGCGATGCTCGTCGCCGTCGTCCTGCAGCTGCTCGTCTTCACCGGCCTCGGCTTCGAGTACGGCGGCAACCGGAACTGGCTGAACCTCGGGTTCGTCAACGTGCAGCCGTCCGAGGTCGCCAAGCTCGCCCTGGTGCTGTGGCTCGGCAAGGTGCTCGCCGACCGCCAGCACCTCCTCGACGACGGCAAGCGGCTCTTCGGCATGGTCGTCCCGGTGGCGGGCATCGCGATCGGGCTCGTGCTGCGCGGCGGCGACCTCGGCACGGCGCTCGTGATGGCCGCCACGGTGTTCGGCATCCTCTTCTACGCCGGGGTGCGGCTCCGCTACCTCGGCGGGGCGCTCCTCGTCGCGGCGCTCGGCGTGCTCGTGATGCTGCAGACGGGCGGATCCCGGATGGAGCGCATCCAGGCCTGGCTGTCGGGCTGCGAAGGCGACTACCTCGGCAACTGCTGGCAGGTGCAGCACGGCACCTGGGCCCTCGCAGCGGGCGGGATCTTCGGGGTGGGCCTCGGCAACTCGAAGGCGAAGTGGTCCTGGCTGCCCGAGGCGGAGGGCGACTTCATCTTCGCCGTCATCGGCGAGGAGCTCGGCCTCCTCGGCGCCGCGGTGGTGCTGCTCCTCTTCGTCGTGCTCGCCGTCGCGTTCCTGCGGATCGTGCGGACGACCCCGGACCCGTTCGCGCGGCTCGTGACGAGCGCCATCATGGTGTGGGTGCTCTTCCAGGCGCTCGTCAACATCGCCGTCGTCCTGCAGGTGCTGCCCGTCCTCGGAGTCCCATTGCCCCTCATCTCATCCGGCGGCACCAGCCTGCTGGTCACCCTCGTCGCCATCGGCGTCGTGCTGTCCTTCGCGCGCGCCCGGGAGCCGGAGCTGCAGCCGTGACCACCTGGCTGCTCGCCGGCGGCGGCACCGCCGGCCACGTGAACCCCCTGCTCGCCACCGCCGACGCGCTCCTGCGCCGCCGGGCGGAGGACGAGGTGCTCGTGCTCGGCACCCGGGAGGGGCTCGAAGCGCGGCTCGTGCCCGAGCGCGGCTACGAGCTGCTGCCCATCCCGCGCCTGCCCTTCCCGCGGCGGTTCAACCGCACCGCGCTCGACTTCGGTCCCGCCTTCCATCGGACCGTCCAGGGCATTCTGGCGACCCTGCGCGAGCGCGGGGTGGACGCCGTCGTCGGCTTCGGCGGGTACGCGGCCGCCCCGGCGTACCTGGCGGCACGACGGGCTCGGGTGCCGATCGCCCTGCACGAGGCCAACGCCAAGCCGGGCATGGCGAACCGCCTCGGCGCCCGGCTGACCTCCTCGGTCGGGGTCGCGTTCCCTGGCACGCCGCTGCCGCGCGCCACTGTCGTCGGGATGCCGCTGCGCCGGGAGATCGAGACCCTCGACCGCGCCGCCGCCCGGGTCGAGGGGCTCGATCTGTTCGGCCTCGACCCGTCCCGCCCCGTCCTGCTCGCGACCGGCGGCTCCCTGGGAGCCCGCCGGATCAACGCCACGGTCCTCGAGGCGGCACCAGCCGTCCTCGACGCCGGCTGGAGCGTCCTGCACATCGTCGGCGGCCGCGCCGAGGTGAGCGACCCCGGCCTGCCGCACTACCGGATGCTCGAGTACTCCGACCGCATGGAACTGGCCCTCGCCGTCGCCGACTTCGCGGTGTCCCGCGCCGGCGCGGCGACGGTCAGCGAACTCGCCGCGCTCGGCATCCCGGCCGTCTACGTGCCGTATCCGGTCGGCAACGGCGAGCAGCGGTTCAACGCGCGCGGGGTCGTCGCGGCCGGGGGAGGGGTCCTCGTCGAGGACGCCTCCTTCCTTCCCGCGTTCGTCGCCGAGTCCGTGCTCCCGCTCCTGCGCGACCCCGACCGGCGGTCCGCGATGGCCGGCGCGGCGGCCTCCACGGGAGTCCGGGACGGCGCCGACCGCATGGTCGACCTCCTGCTCCGCACCATCTAGCCCCTCGCCCGGCTGCGCGGGTCGTGCGGACACCTGCCGCCCGGGTG
>DATCMN010000073.1:0-5261 GCA_036563405.1 Naasia sp.
GGTCTGAACGTCGAAGACGTCGGCGGGCAGGTCGACCGAGCCGGTCTTCTTGCCAGTCGCGTCGAGGACGTCGAGCGTGGTGGCGTTGGCCATCTGGCTACGCTCCCTTCACGGCGTTGCGGACGAAGACGATGCGGCCACGGGCACCGGGGACGGCACCCTTGACGAGCAGCAGGCCCTTCTCGGCGTCGACGGCCTGCACGACGAGGTTCTGCACCGTGGTGCGGTCCCCGCCCATGCGGCCGGCCATGCGCATCCCCTTGAATACGCGGCTGGGCGTCGAGGAGGCGCCGATGGAGCCGGGCTTGCGGTGGTTGCGGTGCGAACCGTGCGAGGCGGAGACGCCCTTGAAGTTGTGGCGCTTCATGACACCGGCGAAGCCCTTGCCCTTGCTGGTGCCGACGACGTCGACCTTCGCGCCGGCCTCGAACACGTCGACGGCGATCTCCTGGCCGAGCGTGTACTCGGCGGCGTCAGCGGTGCGGACCTCGGTGAGGTGACGGCGCGGCGTGACGCCGGCCTTGTCGAAGTGGCCCGAGGCGGGCTTGTTCACCTTGCGCGGGTCGATGGGCCCGGCGGCGAGCTGGACGGCGGTGTAGCCGTCGACCTCGGGGGTGCGGATCTGGGTCACGACGTTCGGCGACACCTGGATGACGGTGACCGGGACGAGCTTGCCCTGCTCGTTCCAGACCTGCGTCATGCCGAGCTTGGTGCCGAGCAGACCCTTGAAAGTCTTGGTAGCGGTGGACATCAGGTTCCTCAGAGCTTGATCTCGATGTTGACGTCGGCGGGGAGGTCGAGGCGCATGAGCGAGTCGACCGCCTTGGGCGTCGGGTCGATGATGTCGATGAGGCGCTTGTGGGTGCGCATCTCGAAGTGCTCGCGGCTGTCCTTGTACTTGTGCGGCGAGCGGATCACGACCACCACGTTCTTCTCGGTGGGCAGCGGCACCGGGCCGACGACGCTCGCGCCCGCACGGGTCACGGTGTCGACGATCTTGCGCGCCGAGGTGTCGATGACCTCGTGGTCGTACGACTTGAGTCGGATGCGGATCTTCTGTCCCGCCATCTGTCACTCGCTCTCTGTGTTGATCCCGTCGGGATGTCCCGTCGGATTCCGCTTGCCCGGGCCTGGTGAGCCCGGTGGTCCTGTCGCCCTGGTCGGGCGCCGCGCGCCTGGGCACGCGGCAAACTTGGCTCGCACTGTTCTTGTGTCAATGAGCCGCCGGCCCCCGGGCACGCGGAAAGCCGCGGCTCGGAGTCGATCTCGCTCGCACACGCCGAACCCCCGAGGGTTCTGCGGCGCCTGTTCTCCTACCCGCGGCCTAGCCCTCGTCCCGAAGGGGAGCTATGCACTGCCTGGCAGTGATCCGGCTTCGCGCACTGAACTGAGCACAGCGCACAGCGGGCCGGAATGTGGAACTAGAAGAGTTTGCCACACCCCTCCACACCCTGCAACCCGGGCGTGTCGCGCCGGGTCCCGGGGAGGCTGGCGCTCCCCGTGCGTCGCGCGGTGCGCACACCGGTCGCGCGGTGCGAGGAACCACGCGCGGTCGGTGGACACACCGCGCATGGCGACACGGACCGCGCAACGGGTGCTCGCACCGCGCGACGGGTGCTGACCCGGCCGCTCAGCGCGAGCGCGGGACGCCCGCCGCCGTGAGAACAGCCTCCAGTCGGCGGCGGTCGCGGAGGTCGGCCCAAGTCCACCGGGCGAATCCGTTCCGGACCGCGCGGATGCGATCCTCGCGGTCCTTCTCCTCGATCACCACCTCGGCCGGGGTGCGCCCCGCGGTGAACTCGGCGCGCTCGTACTTCGCCCGACCGTCGAACTCGCCGATCACGCCAGCGTCCGTCCACTCGAAGTCCACCCGTCCGAGGACACGGCCATCCGCTCGGACCACCGCCTGCAGATCGGGGGGCGCGAAACCGAGCTCCCGGATGACCACCCGCGACCACGATTCGCCCGGGGACTCGGAGCGGGGGTCGGCGAAGGCCAAGACGCGCCGCACCTTCCGATAGCCGCGCAGCCGCGTGCCGACGAAGCCCAGCAGCTCCTCGAGGTCTTCCGGGGCGCCCGGATATCTCGCGACGACGTTGTCGGCGAGGACCACCGCCTCCGCGAAGGTCCGGGAGACGGCGATGTCGAGGACTGTGCGCGCCGGCGAGGTGCAGGAGAGGCCGTCGGGACGCACGACGTCCACCGCCTCCAACCCGAGACAGTGGCGGACGACACCGTGCTGGCTGCGGCCGCCGGACGAGCGCTCGGTGATGATGTGGACGGTCTCGGGCCAAGGCCGGAGCGACGGGAGGCCGAGCAGTCGCACCGCCGACTCGTGGGAGAAGACCGGCCAGCCCTCGAGCCGCATGGCGGCGGCCGCAATCCGCAGGGAGTACTGCTCATCGAGCGAGGAGTTGCGCCAGTCCCCGGCGTCGGCGTAGACGCCTCGGCGGAGCCGCAGCAGGTCGCCGCCCTCACCCACGCGCCGTTCGGGTCGCTCCTGTCCGCGCTCGACGAGGTCCGTCCGCCTGATCAATCGCTCTTCCACGCCGCAAGGGTCGCCGTCGACGTGCGCACGCGGGGAACGGATGGACAGGATGTGGGCCGCCTGCAGGCGGAGCACGCGGTGGAGGACTCCCGTGCGTCGCCGCCCGCAACTGTCACGCGGTGCGAGCACACGTCACGCGGTGCGTACCGCCAGGCGCGGTCGGTGCACCGACCGCGCTTGGTGCCTCGCACCGCGCGACGGGTGCTCGGACCGCGCGAGCGAGGCGCGCGAGCGAGCGGGCGCGGGCGGGTCAGTTCGGGCGGAAGCCGTTGCGCTGCGCGTCGTCCGGATCGGCGACCGGCGCCCCGGTCGCCTCGATGGCCACGACGTGCTGCGACTCGCTGAAGCCCTCCGGCGCCTCCGCCGGCACGACGAACTGCCCGTCGATGCCGTCCACGGTCACCGGCTCCAGATGCTCGCCGCGCTGCTCGGGTGGCGGGTTCTCGGCAACGGGGGCGCCGGTCGTATCCAGGACCTGCACGTGGAGCTCCTCCCCCGCGCCGTCCTCGACTTCGGCGGGCATGACGAACTGCCCGTCGATGGTGTCGACGGTCACCGACTCCAGATGCGTGCCGGTCGCGTGCGGCTCGGGCTCAGGCACCCGCTCGACAGGGTCGGCGCCCGCGTCCGCGGGACCTTCGGATTCTCTCTGCATGGGGACTACCTCGTCGGCTCGTGGATGGTTCCGGAAGGCACGACGCGCGTCGGCCGGGCGTGCTGGATCGGAGGGGGCTCAGGGAACGGCCGTCGCCGGGGCCCGCGCGTGCAGCTCCGGGTAGAGGTCGTCCGGCATGCCCTGGATGTGCGCGACGATGTCTGCGGTCGGCATCACATCGGCGTACTTGGCGTTCAGGTCGAACAGCGACATCGCGTGCGACGCCTCCCCGCGGTCGAACGTCGCCTCCTCCGCCACGGCCACCCGGAGGTGGTGGGAGAACCCGTCGATGGCCGTCGCGCGGACGCAGCCGGAGGTCGTGGTGCCGCAGAGGATCAGCGAGTCGACCCGCAGCGACGTGAGGTACGCCATCAGGTGGGTGTCGAAGAACACGCTGGGGGCGGACTTGGTGATCACGACGTCCCGGGGCTCGGGCGCGATCTCCCGGACGACGTCGAACCCGTCGAACCCGGCGGGCGGCGCGGGCGGGCGGCCCAGCCGGGCGGAGCGCCATGGCGGTGAGCCGAGCCCGTCGGCACGAGGGGGCATCCCCTTCGAGTAGAAGACGGGCATGTGGCGACCCCGGAAAGCGGCGAGCAGGCGCTGGATGTGCGGGATGGCGGCCCAGGCGTTCGGTCCGCAGCTCGCGGGCCAGGTGGCGATCGAGTCGAGCATGGGCTCGTCGACATGGCCCGTGAAGCCGTAGATGACGTCGGTCACGAGGAGCGCCGGTCGCTCGCCGATGCCGAGGAACGCGCCCCACCCGCTCGCCTCGAAGACGGCCCGGTCCTCGTCGCTCAGGAAGCGATCCCACACCCTCACGCGCCGATCCCCTCGACTCACACCATCGTGGCCGCCGAAAGCACTTCGGCTCCCTAACTATAGCCGGGAGCGCCGTTCGGCAGGGTGAGTGTCGTGGCGGGACGAGCTTCTCGTGCGGCGCGTGCACGACTATGACCAGTGCGAGAAGCCGGGCCGGCAGTGGGCACGCCCCCGGAGGCCATGGTGCGGCCGGTAGCGTGTGTCCGTGTCGGAGGACCGGTGGGTGCGGATCGGGGCGCAGACCTACCGTGAGCGCCTTGCGATGGCCGCGATGTGGGCCACCCCGGTCAGCTTCGCGGCCTACCTCGTCGGGAGCCTCGTCAGCCGCCCGGCGATGGACGCGTTCGGGCTCGCGCCCGCGATCATCCTGGCGCTGCTCGCCGCGCTCGGCGCGTACCTCGTGGCCGCTGCGATCCAGGCGTCCCGCTTCCCGACGCTCAGCGTGCGACCGGACGCCGGGCGCGTGCGGATCCGGAACACGGAGTTCGTGCCGGAGGACCTGCGGAGGGCGTCGCTCCTGCCGGTGGGGAGGGACGACAAGCGCGTCCTTCTCCTCACGCTCGGCCCGGAGAAGGGGCCCGCGGCACAGCTGATCCTCCGCAAGGGCACGCGGGTCCTGCTCCCGGAGGGGCACCGGGCGCTGCTGCTCGACGTCGTCCGCCGCTCAGGCCTGCAGTTCCCGCGCAACCCGGATGACCCGCAGAACCGATTCGCGAAGTACAACCACCCCGGGTCCATCGACAGGGACATCGCCATCGCCGTGCTCGAGCGGATCCCGGAGCCGGGCGACCCACTGCCCGTGTCCCTCTGAGAGGACGTGACGTCGAGCGCGATGCATCACGCTGCGCGGCACAAGACGCCTCCACCCGGTTCCGACGAAGACAGCGGGCTCCGCAACCGAGAGGGCCGGCGCCGGAACCGCGCGGCGGCGAGGGCGGCCCGCGATACTGGGGGGATGAGTGAGGGCGCCGCCGCAGTCGTCGGGCGGCTGAGGAACGCGTTCGAGGCGGGCATCACCAAGCCCTACTCCTGGCGGGTGGAGCAGCTGCGCGCGCTCCGGCGCATGCTCGACGAGGAGGAGGACGCCTTCGAGGCCGCCCTCCTCGCCGACCTCGGCAAGCACCCCGTCGAGAGCGTCATCACCGAACTGGGGCTGCTGCGACTCGAGATCGACCACGTCCTGGGGCATCTGCGCCGCTGGCTCCGACCCAAGCGGGTCGCGGTGCCCGCGATCGC
>DATCMN010000384.1:0-2032 GCA_036563405.1 Naasia sp.
GCACTCTTCGACGCGCTCCATCGGCACGTCCTTCAGGTGCTCGGGCAGCTCCGGGAGCTCGTTCGAGAACTCGAGCAGCAGCAGGAGCCGGTCCTTCTCCTCCAACGCGAGGAACTCGTCCCGGATCTCCGCGAGGGAGGCGGGCAGGGCGGTGCCGAGGGTGCTCATCCCTCGATTATCGCGCGGGCACCTCTCCGGGCTCCGCGCCCCGGACGATCGGCACCCGCACGGCGCTGCCCCACTCGGTCCAGGAGCCGTCGTAGTTGCGGACGTCCGGCACGCCCAGCAGGTGGGTGAGGACGAACCAGGTGTGGCTCGAGCGCTCGCCGATCCGGCAGTACGCGATCACGGGGACGTCGCCGGTGACGCCGGCGCCGTCGCGGTAGATCGATTCGAGGGTCGCCCGGTCCTTGAAGGTGCCGTCCTCGGCGGCGGCCTTCGCCCACGGCACGTTCTGCGCCGTCGGGATGTGGCCGGCGCGCAGGGCGCTCTCCTCCGGGTAGGCGGGCGCGGTGGTCCGCTCGCCCGAGTACTCCTCGGGACTGCGCACGTCGATGAGCGGCTTGCCGAACGCCGCGATGACGTCCTCCTTGAAGGCCCGCACCGTCGTGTCGTCGCGCTCCACGACGGGGTACTCAACGGGCGTCACGTCGGGGGCGTCGGTAGTGAAGGGGCGGCCCTCCGCCTCCCACTTGGCGCGACCGCCGTCGAGGAGGCGCACATCCTCGTGTCCGAACAGGGTGAACACCCACAGCGCGTACGCGGCCCACCAGTTGCTCTTGTCGCCGTAGATGACGACGGTGTCGTCGCGGGAGATGCCCTTGGCGCCGAGCAGGGCGGCGAAGCCGGCGCCGTCCACGTAGTCGCGCGTGACGGGGTCGTTTAGCTCGGTGTGCCAGTCGATCTTCACGGCGCCGGGGATGTGCCCGGTCTCGTAGAGCAGGACGTCCTCGTCGGATTCGACGACCACGAGGCCCGGTGTGCCGACGTTCTCGGCCAGCCATTCGGTGCTGACGAGGCGTTCGGGATGCGCGTACTCGGCGAATCGTGCGGCGGTGTCGGCGGGGACGGGCATGGCTGCTCCTCGTGCGGCGGCTCGGCAGGCGGGCCGGTCTAGGCTTATGGGGCCGCACGGGAGCGGCCCAGAAGAATCTACGCCGCACACCCGGGGACGGTCCCGAGATGACGGCTATGTGACGGAAGAGTGGCCGTGACCGCACCCGCGACGCCCGCGAGTCTGACCTCCCGCTCGCCGCGGGTCACCGGCGCCGAGATGGCCTCCTACCTGGTGCCGCCGCGGCAGTTCGAGGACGCCACCCTCGACTCCTACCGGCCGGATCCCGACGACCCGTCGCAGGCGGAGGCGCACGAGCGGATGCGGCAGTTCGCCGGCTCTTGGGACGCGCCCACGGGCGGCGGCTGGTTCCGGCGCAGCAGGAAGGCGCCCGCCACGAAGCCGGGCGTCTACCTCGACGGCGGCTTCGGCGTCGGCAAGACCCACCTCCTCGCGGCCGTCTGGCACCGGGCTCCGTCGCCCCGCTACTTCGGCACCTTCATCGAGTACACCGCGCTCGTCGGCGCGCTCGGCTACCGCGAGGCTGTCGCGCTGCTGAGCGGCGCGAACCTCATCGCGATCGACGAGTTCGAGCTCGACGACCCGGGCGACACCATGGTGATGACCCGCCTGCTCGGCGAGCTCGTCGCCTCCGGCAGCCGCATCGCCGCCACCTCGAACACGCCGCCGAACGCCCTCGGCGAGGGCCGGTTCGCGGCCGTCGATTTCCTCCGCGAGATCCACGCCATGTCCGAGCACTTCGACGTCGCGCGGATCGACGGCCTCGACTACCGCCGCCGGCACTTCGAAGGCCACGCCGGCACGGTCCCGGACGGCACCGTCGCGGAGGCGACACGCGCCGCGGCCGGGGGAGGGGAGTGGACGCTCGACACCTTCTCCGAGGTCATCGCGCACCTGGGGTCCGTGCACCCGTCCCGCTACGTGAAGCTCGTCGAGGGCCTCGCGGCCGTCGGCCTG
>DATCMN010000113.1:0-2089 GCA_036563405.1 Naasia sp.
GGTGCCGCGGGGCTTCGCGAAGGCGGCGACGACCATCGCGGCGGCGATCAGCACCAGGTTCTTGGCGATGAACTCGCCCTCCATGGTGGCGAGCAGCGGGTTGCCGTCGGTGAAGACGGCGCTCGGGTGCACGATGCCGACGAGGAAGGTCGCGCCGAGGTGCGCGACGATCGCGGCGGACACCCAGGTGGTGAGGAAGCCGGCGATCAGGGCGAGGCCGGCGATCACCTCGAACACACCCAGGCCGATCACGACGGTGTCGGCAGGCAGGAACGGCAGCATGCTGGCCACGAGGTCGGCGATCGGGCTCTCGCCGATCACCTTGAGGCCGCCGAACCAGACGAAGACGACGCCGAGGGCGACGCGCAGAGCGGGAACGCTGACCGCGCGGAGGATGCGGAGGACCGCCTGCTCGGCCCGGAAGATCAAGGCGAACGGGCCGGCGGGGGCGGGGGCGGCGGGGACCGGAGCCGGGGTGGCGACGGCGGGGCGGGGGTCGAGGAGGGCGGTCATTGTTCGTTGTCTTTCCTTGTCTCAGATCGGGGGAGCGGGGTGTTCCGCTTTCGTGTCTCCGACGTTAGGGAGACCCCCGTCCCGCCCTTCAGGGAGCGGCATCCCGTCTTCGGTCCCGTCCTCCCGGGACACTCCCGGGTCCCGCGGTGTCCCGTGTGTCCCGGGACACCGGTCCGACACCGCGGCGCTGTGCGGATCGGCCCACGCCTTCGCGCGGTCCGTGCACCAGTCGCACCGCGCGACGGGTCGTCGCACCGCGCGACGGGTCGTCGCACCGCGCGACGAATGCGACACCGCAGCTCGGGTGCCCCCTCGCCGGGGAGGTAGGGTGAGGGAAAGGCATCCTTTAAGGCCGTCCGGAGAGGCGGGGAAGGGGGTCGGATGGCTGCGCGTGCCGTGCTGCAGCAGGCTGACATCTCGCGGGCACTGACCCGCATCGCTCACGAGATCCTCGAATCGAATCGGGGTCCCGAGGGCCTCGTGGTGCTGGGCATCCCCACCCGCGGGGTCGAGCTCGCCGACCGGATCGGCGCCCTCCTCACCGAGTTCGCCGGCGTCCCCGGCTGGACCTGCCCGGTCGGCTCCGTCGACGTGACCATGTACCGCGACGACCTCGACCGGAACCCGGTGCGCTCGCCCGCGCCGACCCGCATCCCGGGCGACGGGATCGACGGGCGCATCGTCGTGCTCGTCGACGACGTCCTCTACTCCGGGCGCACCATCCGGGCCGCCCTCGACGCGCTCGCGGATGTCGGCCGCCCCGCCGCCGTCCGACTCGCCGTCCTCGTCGACCGCGGCCACCGGCAGCTGCCGATCCGCCCCGACTTCGTCGGCAAGAACCTGCCGTCCGCGGCGAGCGAGCGGGTCAACGTGCGCCTCACCGGCACCGACGGCGTCGACGCCGTCACCATCGAGGGAGCTCCGGCGTGAAGCACCTGCTCTCCACCAAGGACCTCGACGCGGCGACCGCCGTCGGGATCCTCGACGTCGCCGAGGACATGGCCGCCACCCAGCAGCGGGAGGTCAAGAAGCTGCCCACCCTGCGCGGCAAGACGGTGGTGAACCTCTTCTTCGAGGACTCCACCCGCACCCGGATCTCCTTCGAGGCGGCCGCCAAGCGACTGTCCGCCGACGTCATCAGCTTCGCCGCGAAGGGCTCCAGCGTCTCCAAGGGGGAGTCGCTGCAGGACACCGCGCAGACGCTGGAGGCGATCGGCGCCGACGGGATCGTCATCCGGCACCCGTCCTCCGGTGCACCCGCAGTGCTGGCCGGCAGCGGCTGGATCACCTCGAGTGTCGTCAACGCCGGCGACGGCACCCACGAGCACCCCACCCAGGCGCTCCTCGACGCGTTCACCCTGCGCCGCCGCCTGCACGGCGACGCCGGCCGGGGCCGCGACCTCGACGGCGTGCAGGTGCTCATCGTCGGCGACATCCTGCACTCCCGGGTCGCCCGCTCGAACGTGTGGCTGCTCGCCACCCTCGGCGCGCACGTCACCCTCGTCGGCCCGCCCACCCTCCTGCCGCACGGCATCGGCGGCTGGCCGGTCACCGTCGGCACCGACCTCGACGCCGC
>DATCMN010000387.1:0-6126 GCA_036563405.1 Naasia sp.
GAGCAGGCCCGGGACACCGTCGACTCCCCGGAGGCGAGCGGCGAGGCGATCGCCAAGGAGTTCGAGCGCTACCTGCGCCGCCGCGGCGACGGGCGCGACCCGCGCGCCGACGGTCGCGATCGGCCCCCGCAGCCGTAGCCCGCCCCCCTGGTTCAGGACAACCCGTCGGGCCGGCCGAGGTCGATAGCTGGACCTCAGTCGGGCAGCGCGTCGAGCAGTTCCGGGGTGACCGGATCGACGATGTCGTTCCAGTCAGGATGGTCGCGGACGTAGCGGCGCACGAACGAGCACACCGGCACGATCCGCCGGCCTTCCTCGCGCGTCGCGTCCAGGGCGGTGCGAACCAGCCGCCCGCCCAGCCCGTGACCTTCGAACCTGTCGCCGATGACCGTGTGGATGAAGACGCGCTGGTCGCCGTGCTCCACGTACTGGGTGAGGCCCGCGTACTCGCCGTCCAGGTGCACGGTGAACCGCTGCCGGTCCCGCACCTGCTCGATGGTCACCTCGTCGGTCATGTGCCCGCCCTCCTCGAATCGACAGCCGCCTCCCGGGGCCGCAGCCGGACCGTGGGCAGCTCGGGAGCGGGCAGCACCGTCTCCCACGTTTCCGGGAACTCGCCGAACGGGTCGCTTCCGTCCCGTCGGCCGTCAGCCAGCCGGCCCAGCTGCGCCTGCCACTCCTCGCGGTAGCGCACGATGTCGTCGTGGCTGCGGCCGACGAAGTTCCACCACATCACGATCGATTCGCCGAAGGGCTCGCCGCCGAGCAGGATCAGCCGCACATCGGAGTCGCCCGCGCGCACCTGCAGACGGTCCGAGCCCGCGGAGCGGTACAGCAGGGAGCCGGGGACACCGATCGTGCCGTCGAGAGCCGCCTCTCCGCCGTCGACCAGCAGTCCGTGCTCGAAGGCCGGGGAGACGGTGAGCGTCACTGTCTCACCGGCCGGGAGCAGGATCTCCGCGCCGACGACCGGCGTCCAGGTGGTGACGGGCGATCGGGCACCCTCCAGTTCCCCGAGGAACACCCGCAGGAGCGCGGGACCCACGCCGAACTGCGGCGCTGCGAAGCTCTCGAACGCGCGGGCGCCGTGCCGGGCCGACTCGGGCAGCGCCAGCCACAGCTGCGCACCATGGATGCGTGTGGTCGCGGGCGTCGAGTACTCGGAGTGCGCGATGCCGCTGCCCGCAGTCATCAGGTTGACCTCGCCGGGGCGCACGACGCGCACTGTGCCGGCGGTGTCGCGGTGCTCCACCTCGCCCTCGAACAGCCAGGTGACGGTCTGCAGGCCGGTGTGCGGGTGTCCGGGGACCCGCATGCCGCCCGCCGTCGCGACCTCGTCGGGACCGTAGGAGTCGAGGAAGCACCAGGCACCGATCAGGGAGCGGCGGCGCTGCGGAAGCGTCCGGCGGACGGACATCGCGCGCGGCCCGCCCAGCGGAACCTCACGGGCCTCCAGTACCTCGACGACCCCGCCGTTCGACACGGCGTCGCAGTCGAGGAGGGCCGGCTTCTCCTCGAGGTTCGTCACCGGATCATCCTCCCACCGGGAGAAGCCCTTGGAGCCCTCAGGGCTGGATGAGTCCGCTTGAGAGCAGCACGATGAGCGCGATGCCGAGGAGGATCCGGTAGATCACGAACGGCAGGTAGGAGCGCTTCGAGATGTAGCGGAGGAAGAAGGCGATCACCGCGTAGCCGACGCCGAAAGCCACAACGGTCGCGAGCCCGGTCTCGAGCGGCCCGTACGCGTTGGCGGTGCAGGTCGCGGTCTCCACGGCGTCGGCGCACGGCTGCGCTATCGACTTGTAGAGCTGGTAGAAGCCGCTGCCGAACACGGCAGGGATGGCGAGCAGGAACGAGTACCGCGCCGCCGCCTCCCGGGTGTAGCCGAGGAACAGGCCCGCCGTGATTGTGCCGCCGGAGCGGGAGACGCCGGGGATCAGGGCGAGGGCCTGCGCGAAGCCGTAGACGATGCCGTGGCCGGTGCTCAACCTGTCGAGCGTCAGCTCCTTGCGGCCCACCCGGTCGGCGACGCCGAGCAGGATGCCGAAGCCGATGAGGGTGAACGCGACGATCCAGAGCGACCGGAAGGTGGTCTCGATGTCGTCCTGGAACAGCACGCCGAGGATCACGATGGGCAGGGAGCCCACGATGATCAGCCAGCCCATGCGGGCATCGGGGTCGCTGCGCGGCACCCGGACCTCGCCGGCCGCACCCTTGGCGCGGGTCAGTGAGAGGAACCAGCGCGAGATGATGCGCGTGATGTCCCGCCAGAAGTAGACGAGGACGGCCGTCTCAGTGCCGAGCTGGATGATCGCGGTGAACGCGGCGCCCGGATCCTGCGCCCCGGGCAGCAGTTCCCCCAGGATGCGGAGGTGGGCGCTAGAGGAGATGGGCAGGAACTCGGTGAGCCCCTGCAGCAGGCCGAGCAGGAGCGCCTCGAGGATCTGCACGCGTCTTCCCCCCGGTGGACGTGGCGGCAGGCCGATCCTGCCTCGAACACCCTAGCGAAGCCGCACCTCCGCTTCGGCGCGGAGCGCAACCCCTTGAGGGCCCCACGAGCCGGTCGTAGCGTCGCGCCTGCGAGGGTCGCACGACCTCCGGCGGCCCGGTAACCGAGGAGGACACATGACTACGGCACGGGACATCATGACGCAGGGCGCGGAGTGCGTCGGCGAGAACGATTCGCTGGTGATGGCGGCTCAGAAGATGCGGGACCTCGACGTCGGCGCTCTGCCGATCTGCGGCGAGGACAACAGGCTGAAGGGCATGCTCACCGACCGCGACATCGTGGTGAAGTGCATCGCCGAGGGCGGCGACCCGAACAGCATGACCGCCGGCAGCTTCGCCGAGGGCAAGCCGGTGACCATCGGGGCGGACGACGACCTCGACGAGGCGATCCGGACCATGCGGCAGTACCAGGTGCGGCGACTGCCGGTGATCGACGGCCACGACCTGATCGGGATGATCAGCCAGGGCGACATCGCGAAGAACATGCCGCCCGAGCGGGTGGGCGACCTCCTCGAGGACATCTCGTCCTGAGCACCCGTTCTGAGTTCGATCGTCTGAAGCCGCCCCCGCGAGGGGGCGGCTTCTGATTGACGACAGTCCGGTCGTCCCCCACCGCCGGCGACACGCCCTGACCCACGCCCCACTTGGGGAGCGCGGGGCTACTGTCGGAACGGACCGTGAACGGAGCGTGTCGATGCGTAATCATCAGGACTTCTCCTCGACGGCCGAGGGAAAGACTTCCTCTGCCGGGAATCCGACACGGGGTACGTCAACTGGCGAGCCCGGTCCCGACGTGACTAACCTCGCCGAAATGACCCTCGTCGACTCTCCCGCTAAGGCCGGTTCCCGCGAGCGCGTGCTCGAGACCGCGTACCGCCTGGTCGGCCGCCACGGGCTCGCCGAGACCACGCTCGAACGCGTGGCCCAGGAGGCGGGCGTCGCAGTCGCCGACGTGGAAGTGCACTTCCCCACCCCTCGTGATCTGGTGATCGCCGCTATGGAGCACCGGGGCCGCAGCTGGAGTCAGCGCCTCGAGGAGGAGATCACCCGGCGGGCCACGGACCCCGCCGACCAGATCCTCGCCCTCTTCGACGTGTACGAGGATCTGGTCATCAAGGAGCACCTCAACGTGCCCGAGCTCTTCACCGTCATGGCCGAGGCCGGTCAGTTCACGGACGGCGGGGCGGCTCCCGCAGCCGAGCGGGTCCGGGAGCGCATCGCCATCCTGGCCACCGAGGCCGGTGTTCGCGACGCGGAGGATTTCGCGATGTCGATCCACGTGCTGATGCGCGGCACGATCGTCGCCGCGCTCGAGGGCGACACCCCTATGCTCGGCCGGGCGAAGAAGCTCGCGACCGCGCTGCTGCAGATCTACCGCCCGGTGGCCGCGCCGGCCGCGCCCCGGCTGCGTCTCCAGGAGGCCGCCGACCAGTCGGAGTGGGTGGTCGTGTCCGAGCACTCCGGACAGGCAGCCATGGAGCATGTCGCCGTGATCCGCGAGGAGCGGAGCGGCTTCTGCGGCTACCCGAACGTCGTCGGCTACGGCCGGCTCGGCCCGTTCGACACGATCGAGGAGGCGTACGGCGCGGTCGTCGCCCGGGTGTCGCCGTCCGGTGCGCCGGTGGAGGCCGCCTCGCTGCCCAGCGGCGTCCTCTAGGCGTTCTCCGCCTTCCGATGCGGCGGGCGCTAGCGCGTCCGCTCGAGGCCGCCCTTGAGGGTGGTGAGGTCGCGCAGGATCGCGTCGGCGTCCGCATCCACCTCCGCGTCGGTCATCCCGTCGCGGCGGTAGAGCGTGAAGATCACCTCGCTGCCCTCCTGGTTGGGCACCACCCGGAGCGGATTGAACGACACGGTGCCGTCCGGCAGCAGCACCTCGTGGTCGAGCACGCCGTGCTCGTTGGCGGCGTCATGCGGACCTCGACCTGTCCCATCGGCGAGTCCGCCAGCCATCGCCCGTCCTCGTGCCGGATGGAGCGGCTCAGGCCCGCCGCCCACTCGGGCAGCCGCGCGAGGTCGGACGCGTACGCGTACACCTCGGCCGCCGGCCTGGCGATGGACACGGAGAGGTGGCGGGCGGCGAGCATCAGTACTCCAGGAGCAGATCGGTGAGGACGCGGGTGCCGAACTCGAGGGCGTCGATCGGGACCCGCTCGTCGACGCCGTGGAACATCGCCGGGAAGTCGAGAGACTCAGGCAGCCGGAGGGGCGCGAACCCGTAGCCGGCGATTCCGAGCCGGGACATCGCCTTGTTGTCGGTGCCACCGGACATCAGGTAGGGCAGGACGGTCGCCTCTGGATCGTGCCGGCCGAGCAGCCCGATCATGGTGTCGACGAGGGGGCCGCCGAAGGGGGTCTCCAGGCCGACGTCGGTGTGCACGGTCTCGATCTCGATGTCGTCGCCGATGAGGGCCCGCACCTCCGCGAGGGTCGCGTCCTCCTCGCCCGGCAGGCAGCGGATGTCGACGAGCGCCGTCGCCTCCTCGGGGATGACGTTGTGCTTGTAGCCGCCGGCGAGCCCGGTGGGGTTCGAGGTCGTCCGCAGGGTGGCGAGCAGGAACCCGGACGCGGTGCCGGTCGCCAGCACCAGCTCGTCGGGCCCGGTCCGCTCCGGGTCGCGGCCGAGGATGCGTGCGATCTCCGCCAGCATGCGCTGGGTGGTGCCGGTCAGGCGGACCGGCCAGTCGTGCCGGCCCAGCGCCACGACGGCCTCCGCGACCCGCGTGACGGAGTTGTCGCGGATGAGCCGCGAACCGTGCGCGGCCGGCGACCGAGCGGTCAGCTTCACCCAGACGAGCGCCTTCTCCCCCGTCTGCAGCAGATAGGAGCGCTGACCGCCGAAGGTGACCGAGTAGCCGCCCACCTCGCTGATCGCCTCCATCGCGCCGGCGAAGAGCCCGGGGTGGTGGTCCACGAGCCAGTGAGCGCCCAGCACTCCCCCGGCCTCCTCGTCGGCGAAGAAGCCGAGGACCAGGTCCCGGGCGGGACGCCGGCCGGAGCGCAGGATGTCGCCGACAGCCGTCAGCATCATCGCGTCCATGTCCTTCATGTCGACGGCGCCGCGGCCCCACAGCATGCCGTCGCGGATCTCGCCGCCGAACGGGTCCGCCGACCAGTTCGCCGCCTCGGCGGGCACCACATCGGTGTGGCCGTGCAGCACCAGCGCCGGCTTCGACGGGTCGACGCCCTCGATGCGGGTGACGACGGAGACGCGGTCCTTCTCGGACTCGAACATCCGGGGCTGGAGGCCCAGTCCGGCGAGCCGCGCCTCCAGGTACTCGGCCGCCGGACGCTCGCCCTGGCTGCGCCCGCCTCCCCAGTTGGTGGTGTCCATCCGCAGCAGGTCGCGGGCGGTTTGGGCCACCTCGGGCAGGGCCGCAGCGCTGTCGTCCATGACTTCACGCTACCCGCCGGCGGCGCCCGCACACGGGCCCGCAACCGGTCCGCCGCCGGGTAGCCGCCCCGGCTCGTGCGGCTCGGACGGCGCTCCGCTCCGTGCTAGTCTCGTTCCTCGGCGATTCCGGTCGCCGCACTCGTCCGGGTGGCGGAAATGGCAGACGCGCTAGCTTGAGGTGCTAGTGCCCGTATAGGGCGTGGGGGTTCAAGTCCCCCCTCGGACAC
>DATCMN010000125.1:0-2036 GCA_036563405.1 Naasia sp.
GGTGACCGCTCCTCGGACTCTCGCTGGTCAACCGCTGCCGGTCGCGTTTGAGGCGGTGGCCGATGCGCTCGGCGAGGGGCGGATCGACGTCGATAGGGCCCGGGTGATTCTCGACACCCTCGACGAGGTCGCCCCGCTGACCACGATCGAGAAGCTGGCCGGGTTGGAGGAGCGCCTTCTGGAGCATGCCGCGGTCTACACCCGGCAGGAGCTGGTCCGGTTCTGCCGGCGGGTGCCGGAGGTGTTCGACCCGGACGGGGCGGAGCCGCGGGAGGACGAGATCCGGTCGCGGGCTGGGGTGAAGGAGTTGCGGGAGCGCAACGGGCTGCTGCGCTGGCTGGTCGAAGCCGACCCGGAACGCGGGGGCCTGATCCGCGCAGGCTTCGACGCTGTTCTGGCTCCGGGACGGCAGGTGCGGTTCCGCACCGACGGCGACACGACCGACGACGACCCGCTGTTCGACGACGACCTCGCCGACACCCGCACCCCCGCCCAACGGCGCCTCGACGCCCTCGTCGCGATGGCCGTCACGAGCCTCCGCGCCGATACCGGCGAGATGTCCGGCATGGCCGCGACACTGCTGGTGACGATGGACCTCGACGCCCTCACCACCGGCAGCGGAACCGCCACCATCGCCGGAGTCGACACCCCCATCAGCGCCTCCGCCGCCCGTCGGCTCGCGTGTGACGGACGGATCATCCCCATCGTCCTCGGCGGACCCTCCCAGCCACTCGACATCGGTGCCGGCCGGCGCCTCTTCACCGAGTCCCAGCGGCTCGCGATGGCGATCCGCGACCAGGGGTGCATCTGGCCCGGCTGCAATGAGCCGCCCTCCCGCTGCCAGGCGGCGCACATCGCCCCCTGGCGGTGGGACGGACCCACTGACATCCGCAACGGAGCCCTGCTCTGCCCGTTTCACCACCGCCGATTCGACAACGACGACTGGCGACTCGACGAACGAGACGGGCAGCGCTGGCTGATCCCACCACCCTGGGTCGACGCCCTCCGCCGACCACGACCCGTCGGACGACCAGCACCACCCGGTCAGCTCTAGCCAGCCCCGCCCATGGACCCCAGCCGCTGGGATGTCGGCGGCTGGGTGCCGATGCGGAGACTGCGTCAATCCATCAGCCGGGGTCAGTCGCGCCGGGCCTGCCGGGCAGCGACGATGAGCCAGACGATGTAGGCCAGGACGACGGCACGATTGAGGAGACCGATGCCCCAGGTGCCGGTGCCGAGGAAGACCCCCATCAGTACGGCGGAGATCCACGGGGCATGCGCCGCCGCCGCGGACCAGCGCCGGGGCACGTCCGGCAGTCCGCGTCGGAGGTCACGCCCGACGAGAACCGCAGCCAGAGTCAGGCCCAGGTTGCCGAGCAGCGAGCCGACATCGTGCAGCGGGTTGCCGACCACGAAGACTGCGCCGAGCACCAGACCGACCGCGGCCACGAAGAGCAGCACTCTGCCTATGCGTCCCGCGCGGCGGAGTCGTTCAGGCGGAAGGGCGAGCGCGAGGGCGCCGCATGCGATGGCGAGGAGGACGAACACGACGGCCATGAGCCAACCGCTGTCGGCGAGCGCGTACTGGCTCAGCACGCTCCATGCCGGGTGGAGGCCCGGCTGGACGAGGTGCAGGACGGCGAGACCCACGCCGGCAGCCGCGGCCGAAGCCGCCGCCACGTTGAGCACGAGCCGTCGGGTCTCGACCTTCGGCTCGGCGAGCACGCTCACGAGCCCGCTCCTTCCCGGGCGAGGAAGGCCTGGATGCGGTCGAAGGCGCCGATCCACGCCATCGTGGAGAAGAAGTCGCGCAGCTCCTCCGATGGGAAGCCGCTCTGCTGGACGGTCATCAGCGTGCCGCCGTCCTTCGCCTCAAACGTGATCTCGATCCGCGTCTCCATCTCCAGCCCGGGCATCTCCGGGGCGGTGCCCGTCGAGGTCGTAACCAGGCGGTGCGGGCGGTCGATGACCTCGAAGACGTTCACCTCGGTGTACAGGTGATCGCGACTGGGACCCCATACGGCGGTCTGCTTGCC
>DATCMN010000126.1:0-2714 GCA_036563405.1 Naasia sp.
GGTGAAGCCCTCGCTGGTGTAGAGGCGCTGCGCGAAGTTGCCGCGCTCGACGCTCAGGCCGATGCGGGCGTGACCTCGGTGAGCCGCAGAGCCGAGCAGCTCGCGGAGGAGGGCCCGGCCGACGCCCTGCGCGCGCCACACGGGCCGCACCCCGAGGATCAGCTCCGGCACCCCGCCGGCGACGAAGCCGAGCCCGGGGCGGTCGGCGGGGAAGACGCGGTACCAGCCGGCGCCGACGGCGTCCCCTTCCTCATCCACGGCGAGGAAGCCGGAATCTCCGGGGCGCTGCCAGCCGGCGATGTAACGGCGGCGCACCGGGTCGGACAGGATCTGCACCCGCGGTCGCGCCCGGGCCACATCCCAGTTCGCGGCCTCGACGAGCGCCTCGGTGAGCGCGAGGGCGTCGTGCGGCCCCGCCTCCCGGATCCGGTAGCCCGCCATCCGTGGAGTCTGGCAGACCGGGAGGAGCCTCTCGTACCGGGGAGCGGTGCTCCGCTCAGTAGCGGAGGGCGTCGATGACCTTCACCCGGACCGCCACGAGCGCGGGGATCAGACCCGCGAGCGCCCCGACCACTGTCGCGGCGAGCAGGCCGACCAGTGCCGCCTCGGTCGGGAACGGCGGCACATCCGCGATGCCCTGGCCGATCATCTCGGTCGTCCACGGGTTCTTCACCACCAGCACGGCGAGCATGACGCCGACCACGCCTGCCGCGATCGTGGCGACCACGCTCTCCATCAGCACCGAGAAGAAGACGCGGCCGGCCGTCGCCCCGAAGGTGCGGCGGATGCCGATCTCGCGGATGCGGGTGCGGACGGTGACGAGCGCGATGTTTACCAGGCCGAGCGCGCCGAGGAGCAGCACGACGAGCGCGATGCCGCCGACGATCAGCTGCACCTGCTGGATGGAGGCTGCGTTCTGGTCGGCGAAGTCGTTGCGGTAGACGTCCACCTGGATGCCCTCGCCCAGCTGGCCGGCGATGTCGCTCCGCAGGCGCTCGCCGAGCTGCTCGGACACGTCCGGCGGCACCCACACCTCGAACTGCGGCGGCCCGTACATCTCGTCGGCGTTCGGGCCGCGCAGCGGCAGGGCGTGCACGGACAGCATGAAGGCGCTGGGCGCCTGGTCCCAGGTCGGCGACTCGGTGACGCCGACGATCACCGCGGTGACGTCGTTGGCGGGCCCGGCGAGGTCGATGGTCGGATGGGTGCGGAGGTCGGGGCTGCCGATCCGCTCCCAGAAGCGTTCGTTGACGACTAGTGCGGGAGCCATCCGGGCGGCGTCGGAGGTGGTGAACCAGGTGCCCTCCACGGTCGTGATGCGGTGCATCTCGCCGAACGGCACATCCACCGTCTCCACGGTGATGGGGGCGGTGCCGTCGCGGAACCGCACGCGCTGGTCGCCCCAGCCGTGCTCGGAGGCGTACGCGATGCCGTAGCGGTCGACGGCCTCCCGGAACGCCGTCCGGATGTCCGCGGAGGGGATGACAGTCCCGTCCATCGAGTAGGCGCTCACCGACATCGTCGCGGCCCGGCCGCCGCCGCGCTCGCTCACCTCGCGCAGCGACTGCTCGGCGATCTGGCCGGCCGCGACGACAGAGGTGAGGGCGCAGACGGCGACGCCGACGCCGATCAGGGAGAGCAGCACGCGACCGCGGTGGACGCGCAGCTCGGAGGACGCCTCGGCGACGGAGCCGACGATGCCGGCCACGAGCCTTCCGAAGTAGCCGCTCATCGCACCAGGGCCCGCGCGGGGGTGAGCACGCCGGTCTCGAGCCGATAGTGCCGGGCGGCGCGCGCGGCGATGTTCGGGTCGTGCGTGATGGTGACGAGCGCGGCGTCGGTCTCGTCGGCCACGCGCTCGAGCAACCCCATGACGGTGCCGCCGGTCTCCAGGTCGAGCGCGCCGGTCGGCTCGTCGGCGAGGATGAGCCGGGGGCGGCGCACGAGCGCGCGGGCGATGGCGACGCGCTGCTGCTCGCCGCCGGACAGCCGCTCCGGCGGCGAGTCGAGCCGGTGGCCGAGGCCCACGTTCTCGAGCATCCGGGTGGCCAGCGTGCGGCGGCGCCAGAAGTCGCGGCCGGCGTCGTAGAGCAGCGGGGTCATCACGTTTTCGAGCGCGGTGCGCCGGGCCAGCAGGTTGAACTGCTGGAAGACGAAGCCGATCTTCCGGCCGCGGATCCTGTCCCGCCCACCCGAGGAGAAGGAGCGGGCGTTCTGGTCCTCGAAGAACACCTCGCCGTGCGTCGGCGCGTCGATCAGTCCGAGGATGTTGAGGAGCGTCGACTTGCCGGACCCGGAGCGGCCGACGATGGAGACGCGGTCGTTGTCGCCGACCTCGAGGTCGATCCCGTCGAGGATGGTGAGCGGCTCCCCATCGGGCAGCCGGACCGTCCGCGAGACGCCTTCGAGCCGAAGGATGCTCACAGGGCGATCCCGCCCCCGTCGCACACGACCTCGCCGTTGCCCATGTCCACGCAGCCGCCGTCGACAGGCGCCTCAGCACCGGGCGTGAACTGGAGGATCGTCTCGCCCTCCTCTACGCCGCCGGTCACCTCGACCATCGAGCCGTCGTTCATGCCCAGGGTCACCTCGCGCGGCTCGGGCTCGCCTTCCGGCGCAACGACGTACACGACACCGGTCTGCGCACCGCCCTCGACGGCCGTGGTCGGCACGACCAGCACGTTCTCGGCCAGTCCGGCGGGGATGGTGATCGT
>DATCMN010000127.1:0-3456 GCA_036563405.1 Naasia sp.
GACCCCCGGAAGAAGCTCCCGGATTTCGTGACGGAGGTGGAGGGGATCATTATCCCTTCCACCATCCCGGCCCGGGCGGTCATCCACCGACCCACGGGGGCTGATGGAACCCTGCCGGTCCATGTCAACTTCCACGGCGGCGGGTTCATCGCCGGGCAGGCGGAGATGGACGATCCTCTGTGCAGAGTGATCGCGAACCGCGCCGGAGCGGCCGTCATCGATGTGGACTACGCGATCGCACCGCAACAACCATTCCCCGCGCCCCCGCGCCAGGCGTTCGAGGTCGTCCGGTGGGTGGCCGCCCATGCGAGCGGCAACGGCTGGGACGCCGCTCGGCTGACGATCGGCGGGCAGAGCGCGGGCGGGGCCCTGGCGGCCGCGGCCGCGCGCCAGGCTCTGCGGGAGGGCGGCCCCGACATCCGCCTGCAGGTGCTCCACTACCCGCCGCTGGATCTGACGATTCCCGCTTCCCAGAAGAAATCCCCCCTGGCGAAGCCGCTTCTCCGGCCGTGGATGGGGGAGGTCTTCGATTCGGCGTACGTGCCGGACCCCGCGCAGCGGCGGGACCCGCTGGTCTCCCCTGCCGCCAGCGCCGACGGCGAAGATCTCACCGGGATCGCTCCCGCCGTGATCATCACCGCGGGCAACGACATCCTGCGCGACGAGGGGATGCGCTATGCGCGCCGCCTGGAGCGGGTGGGCGCGCTCGTCGAGCTGATCGACGTGCCCGGCGCGGATCACGCGTACGACTCCGCCGCCGACGAACGCACGCGAGAGATCTATCTGCGGATCGCCGAGTACATCGGACAGCACACGAGAGCGTGAGGTGCCGGCGAACCGCGCTGGAACCGGTCCCGGCCCGGATGCCGTGGCGACATGCGCCGCTAGGCCGGACCGACGACGGACCTGGGGTTCAGGCGTTCGTGGCGGAACTCGTTGGGGTCATCAGTTCCGGTCAGCGGGGCGGGCTCACCGGGACGCGAGGGCCTGAAGGCGTTCGCGAACCTGCTCCGAGACCGGGCCGGCCAGACTGCCGCTCGCCCCGAGGAGCGTGTCGAGCGGCGAGGACTTCATGTGCTCGAGGAACGGGTGAGCGACGATCTCCGGCAGCAGCTCCTCCAGGACTGCGCGGGCCTCCGGGTCGGCGAGGAGGACCTCGAGTCGGACGGTGCTGAGGTCGTACCGCGAGCCGCCGGCCTGCGACTGTCCCTCCTCTCCGCCTCGGTACCCGACCTCGCGCAGCAGCACGGCGCCGGTGACCGCCTGCACGCCGACCACACGTCCGGTGAACCCTCCCGCGACCTCCGTCGAGAGGTAGCGTCCGTCGTACTGGCCGAACACATGCTCGCCGGCGCTGTCGACCGTGGCGGCCAATTCGATGAGGTCCGGCTGGTCGGGCGATCCGAAGCCTCCGCCTGGCGCACGTAGGGCGCTGATTCTCACCGAGACCTCGCCGGACGACGGGCGAGGCAGCCGCCCGACCACGCTGACCGCTGGCCCGATGGCCACAGTCGCGACGAGGCCGTCCGGTCCGCAATCGACTCCGTACCACCTGTCAGCATCGATGCGGAGAAGGACGCGTGCCTCTCCGTCAGCGCGAAGCCTGGCGTCGAAGGTCCACTCCTCGTCTCGGGTTCGGACTGCGAGGAGCGCTGAACCGCCTGCGGGCACGTCTCCTGCGCGAAGGACGAGACCGCCGGAATCGGGAGCGCAGAATGCGGAGGGCGCGACGCCGGGAGAGATCCAGCGGGGATGCAGCTCCTCCTCGTCGAACCGATCGACGAAACTCGTGTCGGCGGCCGGCACGGCGAACCGCTCCTCGTCGAGAACCGGCCAGCCGTCCACCCAATCCACGCCGGCGACGAACGTCTCCCGGCCGTTGACGTGGAAGTGCGGGCTGATTCCCCGCGGGCGCACGCCGTGGTAGACGGCGGCCCAGGTGCCGTCCGCGAGCTGCACGAGGTCGGCGTGTCCGACGTTCTGCACCGAGGAGCCGGTGCTGCGGTGGGTGAGGATCGGGTTGCCCGGCGCCGCCTCCCACGGTCCGTCGAGCGCATGAGCGCGGGCCATGGTCACGGTGTGTCCCCGCTCGGTGCCTCCCTCGGCCAGGAGCAGATACCACCAGCCGTCGACGCGGTACAGGTGGGGTCCCTCGGCGGATGCCATGCCGGTCCCGGGCCACAGCCGGCGCGGCTCCTCGAGCAGCCGACCGGCGCCGGGATCGAAGCGGGCGGTCACGATCCCGGGGCATGCGGGGTCGAACGAGGCCCAGGTGAGCCGGCAGACCCCGTCCTCGTCCCAGCTCAGGTCGGGATCGATCCCCATCGTGCCGGCGACGTGCACGCCGTCGCTCCACGGCCCGGCCGGGTCCTCGGCGGAGACGAGGAGATGGCCGCGGCGGATCTCGCCGATGTTCGTCGTGACCACCCAATAGCGCCCTTCGGCATAGCGGATCGTGGGCGCGTAGATCCCGCTGTTCGCAGCCCCGGCCGAGGGCGGAAGCTGAGCGGAGCGAGTGAGGGCGTTCCCGATCTGGGTCCACGTGACCAGGTCGGTGCTGCGGAAGATTGGGACGCCGGGGGCGTACTCGAAGCTCGAGTGGGCGGTGTAGTAGGCGTCGCCGACCCTGCAGATCGAGGGGTCGGGGTAGAAGCCCGGGATGACGGGGGTGCTCACGAGGTTCCCCTCTCGGCGGCCTCCGCTGGGAGCGTCCCGGCAGCGGGCCGGCCACCGACGACGAGCTGCAGCTGCGCCGAGCCGTGACGGGCGCTCGTGGCCTGCACGTCGACGGCGCCGCTTCCTCGACCCGCTCGGATCACGGCGAGGGCACGGCCCCTGTAGGTCGAGTGCGTCGCGCCCGTGAAGCCCTCCTCTGTAGCCGGCGCCGCGCTGCCGTACGCGACCAGCGCCGCCGCTCCCGCCACCGTGATCGTCACGTCATCCACGGCCGTCGGATCCGCAGTCCCGTCGTCGTCGGCGAGTGCGATAGTCACGAACGCGAGATCGTGCCCGTCCGGAGCGAGTTCGAGGCGCTCGGCCGTCAGCCTCACGCGGGGCGCGCCTGCGGAGCGGAGGATGGAGCGGCCCGACTCCCGGCCGCTGCGGTAGCCGATGGCGACGAGCTCCCCCGGCTCCCAGGGCGCGCGGAAGCGCGTGACGAAGCCCTTGCGCGCTCCGGCCCGCTTGCGGCCGAGGGAACGGCCGTTGAGCAGCAGTTCGACTTCGTCGTCCGCGGAGTAGACCTCGATGTCGGCGCGCTTGCCCTCGCAGCCGGTCCATGCCCAGCTCTGGATGGCGTCGGTGCTGCGCCAGGCCACCCTGTTGGTCGCCTCGCCCGCGTGGTCGACCGGCCGGACGGCGATCTCGGGCACCGCGAGGCCACCCCACACCGCGCGGGCCAGAAGCGCAGGCGCGCCGGGAACTCCGGTGATGTCGATGGCGCCTGTCCCTGCCACG
>DATCMN010000128.1:0-4202 GCA_036563405.1 Naasia sp.
GACCCCCGCCGACTCCGCCGCGCCTGCGAGGGTCGCGACTGTGGCCTGGACCGACTCCTCGATCATCGCCTCGAACTGGCTCCGGACGAGTCGCACCCGCGTCTGGATCCCGGGCAGCAGCACCGGGATCGTCACCTCTGAATCGAAGGAGAGGGCCTCCTTGGCCTCGACGCATTCACGGCGCAGCCTGGTCAGGGCGAGCAGCGCGTCGGGGTCGCCCGGGTCGAGGCGGGTGGCCGCGTCGCCGAGGCTCGCCACGACGTGGCCGAGCACGAGGTCGTCGAAGTCGGCGCCGCCCAGGTCCTCGATCCCCTCAGGACGGCCGACGAGATCCAGGGTCTCCTCGGAGAGGCGGATGAAGGCGACGTCGAAGGTGCCGCCTCCGAAGTCGTAGACCGCGAGGGTCGCGCCGTCCACCTGACGGTCGCGGTCGAGGTAGGCGACGGCCGCGGCGACCGGCTCCGCGACGAGTTCGGCGTGCCCCAGGCCGGCGGCGGCGAGGGCGGTGCGGATCAGACCGGTGCGGTACCCGCTCCAGGTCGCCGGGTGGGTGAGGGTCACGGCAGCCGGCGGCTCGCCCATCCGGTCTTCCGCCCGCTCGACCACCCACCTGGCGAGGAGCGCGTACAGGTCGGCGGCCGCGACCGGGCGCTCGCCCACGAGGATCGGGACAGGGTCGCCGATCCTCCGCTTGAACTCGCGGAGGAGACGGTCGGGCTGGTCGATCCCGCGACGCTCGGCCGACTCGCCGACGCTCACGTCGCCGTCCTCGCCCACGAACGCGACTGTCGGGATGGGGCCCGACTGGCGCCCCAGGACGAGCGGGCGGGCGGCGTCCTCGCCGCCTCCCGTCGGAAGCACGGCGGCGGCCGTGAAACTCGTTCCTATATCGATGCCGAGTGCGTAAGTCATCGACGACTTCCCTAGTGACGGGGTTTCGGGATCCCCCACCGCGCGTCACGCTAGCACCGGGCTCTGAGTGTGATAAAGCGAACTTCAGGTGACTGGGGCGTGGAGAACAGGCGACTCGTTCACCGCGCCCCCGTTTCAGCGGCGCGGACCCGCAACGGCCCGCCGGCGCGGGCACTGGCGGCGCCCCCGAGCCGGGCCGACGGGGCCGGCTAGCCGGGGCAAGCCGCCGGGCGGCGCCTCGGTCCCTAGTCGCCGAGCCCGGCCTGCCGGGCGCGGACCGCCGCCTGCGCCCGGTCGGCGACCTGGAGCTTGGCGAAGATGCTGGTCAGGTGGTTCTTCACCGTTTTGAGGCTGAGGAACAGGGTCTGCGCGATCTCGGCGTTGGTGCGGCCGTCGGCGAGCAGGTCGAGGATCTCGAGCTCGCGCGGGGTGAGGTCCGGGAACGGCGTCGCGGTCGGTCCGCCGGTCAGGAAGCGCCGGATACGGCCGGCGATGCCCGGACCGTAGACCGCTTCGCCCCGGGCGACCGCGCGGACGGCGGACAGGAACTCGGCGCCGCCGCTGCCCTTCAGCACGTAGCCGCGGGCGCCCGCGCGGAGCGCGGCGAACACCGACGCGTCGTCGTCGCTCATGGTGAGCACCAGCACGCCGAGGTCGGGTCGCTCGTCGAGGAGGCGCCGGGTGGCGTCGAGTCCCGTCATGCCGGGCATCACGAGATCCATGACGACCACGTCGGGGTCGAGTTCGAGGGCGAGGCGGATCGCCTCCGCGCCGTCGGAGGCCTCACCGACGACGGTGGCGCCGCCCACCTCCTCGAGGAGGGCGCGCAGGCCGTGCCGCAGCAGCGGGTGGTCGTCCACGAGGAGCACGCGCAGGCTGCCGGCAGCCGGGTCCCCCGCCTCCGTCGTCCGCTCCGCCATCCGGTCCTCCGTCATCGCCCGAGCGGGAGCTCGGCCTCGACAATCGTGCCGCCTCCCGGCCCGGCGGTGCGCCGCAGCACGCCGCCGAGCTCCGCGGCGCGTTCCCGCATGCTGCCGCTGCCGACCCCTTCCCGGACCGGGTCGGGCAGCCCGGTGCCGTCGTCCGTCACCCTCAGCACGAGCCGGTCCTCGGCGGTGGCCGCAATGATCTCGACTCCTGCAGCGCCCGAATGCTTGAGTGCATTGGTCAGCGCCTCCTGCACGATGCGGTACGCGGCGACCTCGACCGCGGCGGGCATCGGGGGCAGCTCCCCCGTCGGGGTCCGGACTGTCACCCGGGGGCCGCGCTCGGGGCGCAGGGCCAGGTCCTCGAGAGCGCCGAGGAGACCCAGTTCGTCGAGGGCCGAAGGGCGCAGGTCGTGGACCATGCGGCGGACGTCGGCGACGAGCGTCTGGGTGAGCCCCCGGACGCCTGCGACGGCCGGGATGAGGTCCGCGGGCACCTTCGCCTCCAGCACGTCGAGCCGCAGCCCGATGGCGGCGAGCCCCGGTCCGAGACCGTCGTGCAGCTCTCGGCGCAGGTAGCGGCGCTCCTCCTCGCGGGCGAGCACCAGCCTCTCGCGGGACTGCTGCACCTCGCGGGAGAGCCGGGATGCGGCGAGGGCGACGGCCAGCTGCCTGCCGACCTCCTCGAGGATCGCCAGGTCGGCAGGCGACAGCTGCTCACCGGGCGCGCGCGGACCCACGAGGAGCGCTCCCTCCACCCGGCCGCCGGACACGAGGGGCAGGCGGATCGGCTCCGCGGGCAGAGCGCCGACTGCGGAGACGGCGCGACCGCCGACGTCGGTGATCGCGACGGCGGGCAGGCGCAGGGTGGCGGCCACCACGTCGGCGGCGCCGTCCAGCAGGTCCCCTGCCGCGCCTGCCGCCTCCAGGCTGCGCCCGAGTCCGGACAGCGCAGTCGCCGGGTCGCCGCGACTGCCGAACAGCAGCCGGGCCGCCGCGCGCTGGACGAGGTCGCGGAGGGGCGCGAAGGCGACGGCGACGACCGCCGTGCCGAGGAGGGGCACGAGGACCCCGGCGTCCGTGCCGAGCAGGGTGTGGAAGGTCGCGACCACGGCGAGGTAGATGCCGAGCAGCACCGCGGTCACGGCGACGTAGACGACGGTGCGGCGCACGTACACCTCGACGTCGAACAGGCGGTGCCGGAAGATCGACAGCGCTGTCGCCGCCGGCACGAGAGGCAGCGTCAGCGACAGCAGGGCGATGCCCACCGCCGAGAAGGACGGCAGGCTCGCATCGACCACGAGCGCCGCGGCGACCAGGATGGCCGCGGCGAGGATCGGCACCAGCTGCCGGCGCTCCTGGCCGTTGCGCCCGCGCAGCCGGACGGCGAGCGCGGTGACGCCGGAGAGCCCCACCGCCAGGACGACGGCGGCGAAGGCCGGGGCCACGACGGCGTCGGTCGACACGAACCCGACAGGATTCGGCGTCACCCTGCCCCACACCCAGATCGTGTCGCGGAACATGAGCAGCACGAGCAGCAGCGCCTGTCCGCCCGCGAGGAACGCGAGCAGCGGGCGCCAGCGCGGCGAGGGCGGACGGCCGTCCGGCACCAGCAGAGGGAGCAGCAGCAGCGGGCCGAACCCGGCGAAGAAGATCCAGTTGGTGACCCAGGCTGCCGCGTCAGCCCCCGGCCAGCCGCGCGGCTCCCCGTACAGCGCATAGCCCCCTGCGAGCGCCTGCAGTGCGAGCGCCAGGCCGCCGAGCGCGAACAGCCAGCCGATAGCGTGCTGCGGCCGGCGGGCGAGGATCAGCGCACCGACCGCCGGGTAGGTGATCCCCACCGCCGCATCGACGACGAGGTACCCGGGGTCCTCTGCGCCGGCGAGCGCCGTCAGGACGGCCCCGACGCCCACCGCGAGGAGGGCGCCGACCGGGATCGCCCACGGCCACCGGCGGATGCGCATACGGGAATCCTGGCGGGAGGCTGCGGCAGGGCGCCATAGGACCCGGGTCCCGTTCCTCCTGGGACCCCGCTCCCCCGGGGTCCTCGTGCGGAGTGCAGGACCGCGAGGGGACCCGGGCCTCATCCGGACGGGCCCGGGCTGCCGGTGGACTCGAGCCATGACAACCTCCCCTCTCCGCGGACCGCGCTCCCGGTCCTCCGACCTCCCGCCCTCCCCCGCCGATGCGCCCTCCGGTCCGCCTCGCGGCCGCCATCAGTTCGCCGTGTTCGGCATCACCGTCTCGGCACTCGTCCTTCCCGCAGTGGCGATCGCCGTCGCGAACGGCGCCGACCTGGGCGCGCTCGACAGCGCGCCGCCTGTCGCGCAGCTCGCGCTGTTCGCCCAGGCCCTCGTGCCGGCG
>DATCMN010000143.1:0-4313 GCA_036563405.1 Naasia sp.
CCCTGGTGGCTGATCCCCGGCGCGTTCTACGGCGACAACCGGCCGGCCGAGAACGACCGGATCTTCCCGCGCTTCGAGAAGGGCGCTCGGACGACCGAGCAGGCCGCCGCGATGGTGTCCGACTCCTGGCACTTCCGCGCCGACCGGGCCGCCACCCCCGCCGTCTTCGTCTGGGGCGGTGCCGGGCTCGGCGGCGCCGCCGTCGCTACCAGCGAGACCTCTCCGCTGGGGATCACCGGTGTCGGCTTCGCCGCCGACGCCGCCTCCGTCACCCTCGCCCTCACCTTCCCCTTCCGGGAGGGACCGATCACCTACTACGGCGACGGCGAGCCCCGACCCGCGGAGGCCGCCGTTCACGAGTGGCAGGCGGGCGAGGAGGCGGACCTGCGGTTCACTGTCCACCCGCTGGACGCCGACCGGCACGCCTACGCCCCCATCCTCCGCGCGCTGCACGCCGATTCGGCGCCGTCCGCGCCGCTGCGGCCCTGGGTCGACCTGCCGACGGCCGCCGACCTCAGCGCGGAGGGGCTCCTGCGCTGGCACTACGACGCGGATCCGGGCGTGCTTCTCGAGACCGTCGGCTTCGACCGTGAGGTCACGGGGCGCGACGGCAAGAGCGTGGACCGCCAGGCGATGCACATCGGCTGGGTGAGCGGCATCCCCTGGGCGTACGCTCTCCTCGCACACGGACTCCGGACGGCGAGCGACGACGAGGTCGCCGCCGCCCGGTCGGTGCTCGACTTCTGCACGGCGGAGCTCTCGCCGTCCGGCACTTTCTGGGGAGTCTGGTACCGCGGCGGCGGCTGGACGCAGAGCTGGACTCGGCACAGACGCGGCCTGCACTCCCGCACCCTCGCGGAGGCGACCCTGTTCCTGATCCGCGCGGCGCGGCTCGCGCCCGGAAGCGAGCGGTGGGAGACGGCGATCCGCTCCAACCTCGACGTGGTGGTGGGCCGCCAGCGCGACGACGGCAACCTGGGCTCCATCCACCATGCGGAAACCGGCGAGATGCTGTCCTGGTCGGGTGCGTCCGGGCTCACCTGGATCGCCGCGCTCGTCGAGGCGGGAGAGCCGCGGCACATGGCTGCGGCGGCCCGCGCCGGCGAGTACTACTCGCGCTTCGTCGAGGCCGAATACCTGTGCGGGGCACCCGAAGACGTCGATCTGGCCCCCACCTCCGAGGACGGCTACGCGGCGGTGATGGCCTACGTCGCCCTGCACCGCGCGACCGGCGAGGAGCGCTGGCTCGACCTCGCGCGGCGCAGCGCCGACTGGATGCTGACCTTCCGGTACAGCTACGACGTCGCGTTCGAGGAGCACACGATGCTCGGCCGCTACGACTTCGGCACCCGGGGTGCGGATCAGGCGTCGCCGTCGAACCAGCACCTGCACGCGTACGGCCTCGTCTGCACCGAGGAGCTGCTCCAGCTGGCCGACGCGACGGGCGACGGCCACTACCGGGAGCGGGCGGAGGAGACCCTCGCCTGCTTCCGCCAGCTCGTGGCCCGGCAGGACGGCGACTTCAACGCGTACCGCGGCATGGTCAGCGAGCGGTACTACCAGACGGCCTGCTTCCAGCCGAAGGGCATGCTGCTGACGCTGTCGCACGCGTGGAGCGTGGGCGTCCTGCTCCTCGCCTGCGAGCAGGTGCTGGCGCGCGAATCCCCCGGCTGACGCGCGAAGCGGGTCTCAGCGGATGTGCGGCATCCCGTGCGCCGGCGTGGGCGGCGCGTGCGGGTCGGAGGGCGGCACGGGGGAGACACCCGTCGAACCGATGGGCGCTTCCCGCCATTCGCTGCGGTTCCGGAACGGCCGCGCGTACGATCCGAGCGGCTGGGCGCTCTTCCCGCCCTTCGCGCCTTTCAGGTAGAACGCGAGAAGCGCCGACTGGGCGACACTCACGGCGAGGCTCGCCGCGGCCAGGACCACGACCGCGGTCTGGTCGCCGCGTCCCCTGCTCATTCCGACTTCCGGGGGGCCCGAGCGCCGCGGCGCGGAGGAGCGGGAGGCGCTTCGGCCACCACGAGACGTTCGGTCGTCGCGTCGGACCCCGGGGCGGGCAGCATCGCCGTGCGATCGGACCCCGCCGCCGCGGGCGCCGCGGGGCTCGCCGGCTCCGGGGCGGTCGGCGGGGTGGGGCGCTCCATCGGCGGGACCACCGACGACGTGGGCGCGGCTGCGGGGGCCGGCGGCGCCGGAGGGGTCGGGCCGGGGGGAGGGGTCTGCTGGCGCGGCGGCTCATGCCTCCGCAGGTAGACCTGAGCCGCCTTCGTCGCGACGAGGAGGAAGCGGACGAGCAGGACCAGGATCGCGATGACGGCGAGCCAGAAAACGATCGAGAACCCCACGAACAGGAGCTGTACCGGGTTCACGCCCCAGCCCCATCCACCGTCAAAACCCACGGCCGGTCACCTCCATCTTCTCGGACTCCTTGTGCACGGTGCCGACGGCCACCGCGAGCGTGGCGACGGCCGCGACGAGGCTCAGGTAGAAACGCCAGTCCTTGGGGCCGGCGGAACCCGTGCGCACGGTCGTGAACGTCGTCACGAGGGCGCCGACGATGGAACCGTTGAAGAGGTACTTGCGCATGCTGTCAAGGTACAGCGAGCCCCCGTCTGGCGCACCCGGCGGGTAAGTTCCGAGGTCCGGCTGGCGGAAACGGGGGCGTCCCTGCTAGAGGTGGGGCGTCACTCAGGGCGTGGAGCCCGCGGACAGGGCGCCGGCCGGGCGGGTCGTCCGCGTGTGCTCCCGCGCGAACTCCGCCGTGCTGCGGAGGAGGTCGAGGCGGTCCTGCTCGGCGCGCAGCCGGCGGGTGTTCACCTCGGCGACGATGGATCCGCTCCAGCCGGAGGAGGCGAGGTAGGCCAGGGTCTCGGCGACAGGCTGGGTCCCCGATCCCGGCGGCAGGTGCTCGTCGAAGATCCGGCCGTCGTCGCCGGAGCTCGAGCCGTCGCACAGGTGCACGTGCCGGAGCCGCGGCCCCAGCTGCTGCGCCATCTGCAGCGCATCGCGCCCGGACAGCGCGGCGTGGCTGAAGTCGAGCGTCGCGGCGTCGCAGTCCATCTCGGCCGGGTCCCAGCCGGGTGCGTAGGCGGGGATGCTCGAGCCGCGCAGCCGCCACGGGAACATGTTCTCCACCGCGATCTCGACCCCGTACTCGGCGGTGGTGGCGCGGACGATGTCGAGGAACCTGTCGGCGTAGGAGTGCTGCCAGCGGAACGGGGGGTGCACGACGACGGAGGAGGCGCCCACCGAGCGGGCGAGCTCTGCCGACTTCCGCACCTTCACCTCAGGGTCCCGTCCCCAGACGAACGAGGTCAGCAGCAGGACCGGCGCATGGATCGAGAGGATCGGCATGCCGGTGCGCGCGGACAGGGCGGCGAGCGCCTCCGCGTCCTGGGTGACCGCATTCCGAGTGACCATCACCTCGACGCCGTCGAAGCCGGCGAGGGCGGCGAGCGCGAACGCCCGCTCAGGACTCCATGGGTACGCGCACGTGGTGCTCATGCCGATGCGGATCATCGGCTCGACTCTACGTCGGGCCCCCGTTCCTACGATGAAGGCGTGGTCGCCTCCTCCCGAACGTTCAGCAAACAGCGGAAGGCGCCTTCCGGATCGCTCGAGGCGGAGGCTGCGGGGCTGGCCTGGCTGGCCGCCGCACCGGGTGGCGCGCGGATCGCGCGCGTGCTGTCCGTCGCGCCGGACGTCCTGGAGCTGGAGGAGCTGCCACACGCGCCTCCCACCCGCGCAGCGGCCCGCGAGTTCGGCGCGGCGCTCGCCCGGACGCACGCCGCCGGCGCGGCCGGCTTCGGCGCGCCGCCGGACGGCTGGGCCGGCCCGCTCTACCTCGGCAGGCAGGAGCTGCCTGCGACGGCGGAGCGGCCGTCGTGGGGTCCGATCTACGCGGAGCTGCGGGTGCTGTTCTACCTGCGGCGCGCCGAGCAGCGCGGGCATGTCTCGCCGGAGGAGGCGCGCGTGGTGCGCGCCGCGTGCGCGCGCATCGCGGACGGGGACTTCGACGACGACGAGGAGCCCGCCCGCCTACACGGCGACCTGTGGAACGGCAACGTGCTGTGGACGCCCGACGGCGTCGTGCTGATCGACCCGGCCGCGTCCGGCGGTCATCCCGAGACGGACCTGGCGATGCTCGCGCTCTTCGGCTGCCCGCACCTCGACGACATCCTCGGCGGCTACTCGGCCGAGCATCCGCTCCGCCCCGGCTGGCAGGACAGGGTGCCGCTCCACCAGCTCCATCCGCTCGCCGTGCACGCCGCGTCGCACGGCGCGTCGTACGCCGCTCCGCTCACCGCCGC
>DATCMN010000144.1:0-1878 GCA_036563405.1 Naasia sp.
CGAGCGCCGCAGGGACCCTCATCGCCGCGGAGCTCGAGGTGCTCGAGCGACTCACCGAGCGCCCCGAGAAGCCCTACGCGGTGGTCCTCGGCGGCTCGAAGGTCAGCGACAAGCTCGGCGTGATCGACTCGCTGCTGCCGCGGGTCGACTCGGTCCTCGTCGGCGGCGGCATGCTGTTCACGTTCCTCGCCGCGCAGGGCCACCCCGTCGGGGCGAGCCTCCTGGAGGAGGACCAGCTGGACACCGTCCGGGGCTACTTGGCGCGCGCCGAGGAACTCGGGGTCGACCTGGTGCTGCCCACCGACGTCGTGGTGGCCGAGAGGTTCGCCGCGGACGCCGCGCACGAGGTCACCTCGGCGGACGGCATCGCGGGCACGTCGTTCGGCGCGTCCGGCATCGGGCTCGACATCGGGCCGGAGACCGCGAAGCGATTCGCCGAGATCGTCGCCGGGTCCAGGACGGTGTTCTGGAACGGCCCGATGGGCGTTTTCGAGTTCCCGGCCTTCGCCGAGGGCACCCGTGCGGTCGCGGACGCGCTCACCCGGGTCGACGGGCTCTCCGTCGTCGGCGGTGGGGACTCCGCCGCGGCGGTGCGCGCGCTCGGCTTCGCCGACGACCGGTTCGGGCACATCTCGACCGGCGGCGGCGCCAGCCTCGAGTTCCTCGAGGGCAAGAAGCTTCCCGGCCTGGAGGTGCTCGGATGGCAGGCGTGAGCCGCACCCCGCTGATCGCGGGGAACTGGAAGATGAACCTGGACCACCTGCAGGCGATCGCGTTCGTGCAGAAGCTGGCGTGGACACTCAAGGACTCGGGGCACGACTTCCGGGAGACCGAGGTGGCGATCTTCCCGCCGTTCACCGACCTCCGCAGCGTGCAGACGCTCATCTCCGCGGACAAGTACGAGATCGGGTTCGGCGGGCAGGACCTGTCCGTGCACGACTCCGGGGCGTACACCGGCGAGATCTCGGGCGCGTTCCTCGCCGCCCTCAACTGCGGCTACGTGCTGATCGGCCACTCCGAGCGGCGGCAGTACCACGCCGAGACGGACGAGGTGGTCGCGGCCAAGGTGCAGGCGGCGCTGAAGCACGGGCTGGTCCCGGTGATCTGCGTGGGGGAGACGGCCGAGGACCTCGAGCAGCACGGACCGAGCGCCGTCCCCGTCGCCCAGCTGCGCACCGCGCTGCAGGGCGTGGCGGCGGATGCGGACATCGTGGTGGCCTACGAGCCGGTGTGGGCGATCGGCTCCGGCCAGGCGGCGACGCCCGAGCAGGCGCAGCAGGTCGCGGCCGCACTGCGTCAGCTGATCGCCGAGGTGCTCTCCGCCGACGCCGCGGAGCGGACCCGCATCCTCTACGGCGGCTCGGTGAAGGCGGCGAACATCGCCGGCTACCTGCGCGAGACGGATGTCGACGGCGCCCTCGTGGGCGGCGCGAGCCTCGACCTCAAGGAGTTCTCGAGCATCGTCCGCTTCCGGAAGCACATCGGGGTCTGACCCCGGTCGGAGCAGCCGGGCGGCCGTCCGCCGACAGCGCCCGACGGCGCGGATACGGACGCCGCGCCGCGGCTCGCCTATACTCGACCACTGTCCGGTTCCGGCTGGGCGACTGACGAAAGGTTGTGCGTGGAGATCCTCGCAGTTGTGCTGCAGGTGGTGCTCGGTATCACGAGCCTGCTGCTCACCATGTTGATCCTGCTGCACCGCGGACGCGGTGGCGGCCTCTCCGACATGTTCGGCGGCGGCGTCACCTCGAACCTCGGCGCCTCCGGGGTCGCGGAACGCAACCTCAACCGCATCACCGTCATCCTCGGACTCGTGTGGCTCGCCTGCATCGTGGTCCTCGGGCTCATCACCAGATTCGACGCCGGCGTCTGACGCCG
>DATCMN010000149.1:0-3666 GCA_036563405.1 Naasia sp.
ATGCTCGTGGTGGTGGAGCTGGAGAGCTCCTTCTTCGCCTGCTCCGCGGCCTCCTTGAGGCGCTGCAGCGCGATCTTGTCCTTCGAGACGTCGACGCCCGTCGACTCCTTGAAGCGCTGGATCAGCCACTCGACGACCCGCTGGTCCCAATCGTCGCCGCCCAGCCTGTTGTCACCGGCGGTCGAGCGCACCTGGATGGTGGAGAAGTCGTCGTCCTTGCTCACCTCGAGCAGGGAGACGTCGAACGTGCCGCCACCGAGGTCGAAGACCAGGATGAGCTCGTCCTCACGGCCCTTGTCGAGGCCGTAGGCGAGGGCGGCCGCGGTCGGCTCGTTGATGATGCGGAGGACGTTGAGGCCGGCGATCTCGCCAGCCTCCTTCGTGGCCTGGCGCTCCGCGTCGTTGAAGTACGCGGGGACCGTGACGACGGCGTCGGTGACGGTGTCGCCGAGGTACTGCTCCGCGTCGCGCTTCAGCTTCGCGAGGATGCGGGCCGAGATCTCCTGCGGCGTGTACTTCTTGCCGTCGATCGTCGTCGTCCAGTTGGTGCCCATGTGGCGCTTGACGCTCGAGATGGTGCGGTCGACGTTCGTCACCGCCTGGCGCTTGGCGGTCTCGCCGACGAGGACGTCGCCATCCTTCGTGAACGCCACGACGGATGGGGTGGTGCGGAAGCCCTCGGCGTTGGCGATGACGACCGGCTCACCACCTTCGAGGACGGACACCACCGAGTTGGTGGTGCCGAGGTCGATGCCGACTGCGCGTGCCATATGTCGCTCTCCTGAATCGTGGGGGTGGGCCTCGACGGCCCGGACAGGTCTGCGCGGGATCTTGAGCCCCGCTGACTCAAGTTTAGAGGCGGGCCCCGGGGTGTCAAGTTGCGCACTGTTCGCCTTGAGCCGACACGGCTCAACCGGGCGTTTCCCTGCTGTTTCCCTGCGCGGCTACGGTGAGCGCATGAGCAACGCGCAACGGGGCGACGCCCTCTCCGTGCCTCGGAACGACTCCGCCGAGACCCTGGGAGTTCCGCGCACAAGGGTTGTCTCCTGGGCGATGTGGGACTGGGGCTCCGCCGCGTTCAACGCCGTGGTGACCACCTTCGTGTTCAGCACCTACTTGGCGAGCGGAGCGTTCTTCGCACCGGAGGTCGCCGCCCTACCCGAGGACGCCCCGGGCCGAGTCGCTGCAGAAGCACAGAACGCAAGCGTCGTGGGAGTGGCACTCACCATCGCCGGAGTTCTCATAGCGCTCATCGCGCCCGTGCTGGGTCAGCGGTCCGACGGCTCAGGGCGGCGCAAGCTGTGGCTGGGAATCAACACCGCCGCGGTGGTCGCGGCCATGCTCGCCATGTTCTTCGTCGCGCCCGACCAGCAGTTTCTGGTGCTCGGGGCCGCACTCCTCGCGGTGGGCAATGTGTTCTTCGAGTTCGCCAGCGTGAACTACAACGCGATGCTCATGCAGGTGTCGACCCCGACAACCCTCGGCCGGGTGTCCGGTTTCGGCTGGGGCATGGGCTACATCGGCGGCATAGTGCTTCTGCTCCTGCTGCTCGCGCTGTTCATCGGCGACACGCTCGGCATCCCCGACGGCGGCCTGCTCGGTCTTCCCACAAGCGTCGAGGGGGGCGTGCTGAGTGTGCGCGTCGCCATTGTCGCCGCTGCTGTCTGGTTCGCGGTCTTCGCACTCCCTGTGCTGTTCGCCGTGCCGGAGATCCCGCGCGTGCGTCGAAGCAACTCGGTCAGCGTGCTCGGCTCCTATCGCGCTCTGGCCGGAACCATCGCGCGGCTGGCCCGCCGGAGCCCGCACGTCCTTCTGTTCCTGGGCGCGAGCGCGGTTTTCCGCGACGGGCTTGCAGGAGTATTCACCTTCGGTGCGATCATCGCCGCGCAGGTCTTCGGCTTCAGCTTCGGTGAGGTCCTCACGTTCGGTGTAGCCGCGAATGTCGTCGCCGGCATCGGGACGTTCGCGGGCGGCTGGCTCGACGACAAGATCGGCGCCAAGGCCGTCATCATCGGAAGCCTGCTGGGCCTCGTGATCGCCGGTTCTGCTGTGCTGTTCCTCGGAGACGCCAAGACCGGATTCTGGGTCTGCGGGCTCTTCCTCTGCCTGTTCGTCGGGCCCGTCCAGGCGGCCAGCCGGGGCTTCCTCGCGAGAATCACGCCCGCCGGCCGCGAGGGCGAGCTGTTCGGGCTCTACGCCACCACCGGCAGGGCCGTGAGCTTCCTCGCTCCCGGCTTGTTCTCGCTCTTCGTCTGGCTCACCGGCGACACGCGCTACGGCATCCTCGGGATCGTGCTCGTGCTCCTCGCGGGGCTGCTCCTGATGTTGCCGGTCAAGGCGCGTCCGGCTGTGATCGACTGACAACGCTCAGCGGATCAGGGCGTACCAGATCATCAGCAGCGTGATGGGGAAACCCACCGCGTAGTTGATCCAGAGGAACCGGCGCCAGCCGGCGTTCGCCCGCTCCGCCTCCGCGTCCCGGATCCCGAGGTACGGGAGCACGTTGGCGGCGTAGGGCAGCACGAGGAGCGCGGCGAGCGGCCCCGGCCAGTCCGCCGGCAGCAGCAGCAGGCCGGCGGCGAGGTAGGCGGCGAGGGCCACAACCACCGTGCGCCGGGCGCCGATCACCGTCGCGATCGATCCGATGCCCGCCTCCCGGTCGGGCACGACGTCCTGCACCGCGCCGAACGCGTGGCTCGCGATGCCCCAGAGGAAGAACGCGGCGAGCACCGCGAGGAGGGGGCCGTCGAAGCTCGCCCCGGCGAGCGCGAGGCCGTACACCGCGGGGCTCACGAAGTGGGTGCTCGAGGTGAGGCTGTCGAGGAAGGGGCGCTCCTTGAAGCGCAGCACGGGAGCGCTGTAGGCGACCACCGCGAACAGCGACACGGCGAGCACGACCCAGGACAGGGGCGAGCCGAGCGCGACGAGGACCACCAGGAAGGGGACGTTCGTGACGACGACCGCCCAGAGGGTGACCCGGTGCAGCCGCCGGTCGAGTACTGCGCCCTCGACCCCGCCCTTGCGCGGGTTGCGGAGATCCGACTCGTAGTCGAACACATCGTTGATGCCGTACATCGCCAGGTTGTAGGGCACCAGGAAGTAGACGGTGCCGAGGATCCAGGCGACGTCGATCCGGCCCGCGGTGAGCAGGTACGCCGCCGCGAACGGGAAGGCGGTGTTCACCCAGGAGAGCGGACGGGACGAGGTGAGTAGCGCACGGATCACGGGGCGGCCTCGCCGTCCCGGCGGCCCCCGAGCAGCACCCACAGGGCAGGCAGGCCGACCCCCGCCGCCACCGCGTAGGCGAAGTCCTCGAGCGGCGCGAGGCCCAGGCGGACGCCGCTGAGCAGCGAGTCGTCGTAGGCGACGATGCCGAGGGCCAGGATCACGTTGTCGAAGACGGCGGTGAGCACGAGCACCACGGCGAGCGCGACCCCCGTCGCGACGACCGCGGTGCGCCGCCGGGCCCCGTGAGACACGGCGAGCGCGGCGACGGCGAGAGCCGCGGGCACGACGAGGAAGGCGAGGTCGAGCAGCAGGTAGGTCACCCGCGCGCCTCCGCCGGCCCGCGGGCTGCACTCCGCTCGCGCAGTCGCACAGCCGCCCCGAAGGCGTTCATCGCGCTGTAGCAGAGCAGGGCGAGGAAGAAGAGCTCCTCGAGCGGCA
>DATCMN010000154.1:0-3460 GCA_036563405.1 Naasia sp.
CCGAGTCCGACGCCGCAGCGCTGCGCGCCGTCCCCGCCGCCGGTGGCACGCCGGCCTCCCCTGCCGCCGGTCGCGGCGCCGGCTCCGCGTCCCTCCTGCTCGCGAGCACCCCCATCCACGGCCACATCACGCCGATGCTCGGCATCGCCCGCCGGCTGGTGGCGAGCGGGCACTCCGTCCGGTTCCTAACCGGCGCCCGCTGGCGCTCGAAGGTGGAGGCGACAGGCGCCACCTTCCTGCAGCTGCCCGCCGAGGCCGACTTCGACGACCGCGACCTCGACGCCTCCTTCCCCGAGCGGGTCGGCCGGAAGGGTCTCGACCGGGTCATCCGGGAGGTGCGCTCCATCTTCCTGCGCCCGGTGCCCGCCCAGCTCCGTGCCGTGCAGGAGGCCCTCGCCGCCGAGCCGGCGGACGCCGTGGTCGCGGAGCAGATGTTCGCGGCGATGCCCGCCCTCGCCCTGCTCCGCGACGAGTCGGGGCCCGCCCTCATCACCGTGTCGGTGATCCCGCTCGGCCTGCCGAGCCGCGACACCGCTCCGTTCGGCATCGGCGTCGCCCCGATGGCCGGGCCGCTCGGCCGGCTCCGCAACCGCGCGATGCAGGCCGTCGTCGAGAACGTCGTGCTCGCCGGGATCGAGCGCGAGGCGCGGACGATGTTCACCGAGCTGACCGGCCGGCCGCTGCCCGCGTGCCTGATGGACGGCATCCGGATGGTCGACGCCATCGCCCAGACCACCGTGCCCGAGTTCGAGTACCCGCGCAGCGACCTGCCGGAGAACGTGACCTTCGTGGGGCCCATCACGCGGGACCTGCCGGCCGGCGAGCGCCTGCCCGCCTGGTGGGGCGACCTCGCCGCCGCGAAGCGCGTGGTGCACGTCACCCAGGGCACGATCGCCAACACCGACTTCGACGAGCTGATCCGGCCGACCATCGACGGCCTCGCCTCGGACGAGGGCACCCTCGTCGTCGTCGCGACGGGTGGCCGCCCGGTGGCCGACCTCGGCCCGCTGCCCGACAACGTGCGCGCCGAGGAGTTCCTCCCCTACGACGCGCTGCTGCCCCTCGTCGACGTGATGGTCACGAACGGCGGGTACGGCGGCGTGCACCTGGCGCTCGAGCGGGGCATCCCGCTCGTCGTCGCCGGCGACACCGAGGACAAGCCGGAGGTCGCCGCACGCGTCCGCTGGTCCGGCGTCGGGATCGATTTGCGCACCTCCCGCCCCGGTGCCCGCCGGATCGCCGACGCCGTCCGCCGGGTGCTGGCGGACGACAGGTACGCCGCCGCGAGCGCCCGGATCGGCGCCGCCATCGAGCGGTCGGAGGGGGCCGCCGGGGTGGAGCGGATCGTGCTCGCCGAGGTCGCGCGCCGGGCGGCGGTGGCCCGCTCCTGAGCAGGCTGCCGACTCGCCCTCAACAGGCTGGTTTGCCTTCAACAGGCCAGGCGGACACATCTCAGCCTGTTGAGGGGAAGACAGCCTGTTGAGGGAAGGAGGCATCAGTACGCGGCGACTCCCTTGTAGGCGCTCGATGCGGTCCCGGGGAGTTTTTTGTCGGACCTTTCCAAAGGCGGCGAACCGGTGGTCAATAGGCTGAAGTCCATGCCGAGCGCCCGTCCGATCACCAAGGTCCTCGTCGCCAACCGAGGCGAGATCGCGGTCCGGGTGATCCGGGCGGCCAAGGATGCGGGGCTCGGCTCGGTGGCGGTGTACGCCGACCAGGACCGCGACGCCGTGCACGTGAAGCTCGCCGACGAGGCGTACGCCCTCGGCGGCAGCACGAGCGCCGAGACGTACCTCGTCATCGACAAGATCCTCTCCATCGCCCGCCGCTCCGGCGCGGACGCGGTGCACCCCGGCTACGGGTTCCTCGCAGAGAACGCCTCCTTCGCGGAGGCGGTCCTCGACGCCGGACTGGTCTGGATCGGGCCGCCGCCGCACGCGATCGAGCAGCTGGGCGACAAGGTGACCGCCCGGCACGTCGCGGAGCGGGTCGGCGCGCCCCTCGCTCCCGGAACCCTCGAGCCGGTGTCCGGCGCGTCCGAGGTCCTCGACTTCGTCGACCAGCACGGACTGCCGGTCGCGATCAAGGCCGCGTACGGGGGCGGCGGTAGAGGCCTCAAGGTCGCCCGCACCCGGGAGGAGGTCGCCGAGCTGTTCGAGTCGGCCACCCGGGAGGCCGTCGCGGCGTTCGGCCGCGGCGAGTGCTTCGTCGAGAAGTATCTCGACCAGCCGCGTCACGTGGAGACCCAGTGCCTCGCCGACGCCGAGGGCAACGTGGTCGTCGTGTCGACCCGCGACTGCTCGCTCCAGCGCCGGCATCAGAAGCTCGTCGAGGAGGCGCCCGCGCCGTTCCTCAGCGACGACCAGGTGCGCCAGCTGTACGACGCGTCGAAGGCGATCCTCAAGGAGGTCGGCTACATCGGCGCCGGCACCTGCGAGTTCCTCGTGGCGAAGGACGGCACGATCTCCTTCCTCGAGGTGAACACCCGCCTGCAGGTCGAGCACCCGGTGACGGAGGAGGTGACCGGGATCGACCTCGTCCGCGAGCAGTTCCGCATCGCGGCCGGCGGCATCCTCGACTACCCGGACCCCGAGGCGCGCGGGCACTCGATCGAGTTCCGCATCAACGGCGAGGACCCGGGACGCGGCTTCTTCCCCTCCCCCGGCCCCGTGCACGTGTTCAAGGCTCCGGGCGGCCCCGGCGTCCGCGTCGACTCGGGCGTGCAGGCGGGCGACGAGGTCTCCGGAGCCTTCGACTCCCTGCTCGCGAAGCTGGTCGTCACCGGCTCCGACCGCGCCGACGCCCTGGAGCGGGCCCGCCGAGCCCTCGACGAGTTCGAGGTCGCCGGCCTGCCGACCGTGCTGCCGTTCCACCGTGCCGTCGTCCGCGATGAGGCCTTCGCCCCCCGGAACGGCTCCCCGTTCAGCGTCTACACGCGCTGGATCGAGACGGAGTTCCGGAACGACATCGAGCCGTGGACGGGGTCGCTGACCGACCCCGAGGACGCGCCCGTCGAGCCGCCGCGGCAGAGCATCGTGGTCGAGGTGGGCGGCAAGCGCATCGAGGTGAGCGTGCCCGGGCGGCTGCTCGCCGGTCCCGCCGCCGCGGCCCCGAAGCCTGCCGCTCCCCGCCGCCGCGGTGCGGGCACCGCCGGTGTCGTGACGACGACGGGCGACGCAGTGAAGGCGCCCATGCAGGCGACTGTCGTGAAGCTGGCCGTCGCCGAGGGCGACAAGGTGGTCAAGGGCGACCTCGTCGCGGTCCTCGAGGCGATGAAGATGGAGCAGCCGCTGCAGGCGCACCGTGACGGCACTGTCGCCCGGGTGGGCGCCAAGGTCGGCGAGACCGTCTCCTCCGGCACGGTCCTCCTGGAGATCGTCGACGCGTAGCCGTTCCGGGCGCGGCCCGCGAGCCGCTCGCCGGGAGTCGGCAGTAGTGGCTGTCAACTCGGTGAGTTGAC
>DATCMN010000161.1:0-4948 GCA_036563405.1 Naasia sp.
CGAGCGCCGGATAGAACCTGTTGCCCGGCCGGGCGAAGTGCGCGCCGGTCGCCGCGGTCCACAGTCCCGGGTTGATGCCGACGAACAGCAGCCGCACCCCCGGCGCCCACAGGTCCTCGACCGTCCGGTCCCGGAATGCGAGCAGCTGCTCCCGTGTGAAGCCCACACCCCATCCTCGCCCGATGGCAGGCTGGACGCATGTGGATCGGCTGGACCGAGTTCGACCTGCTCCTCGGCGACGTGCACTCCCTCAAGGAGAAGCGCTCGATAGTGCGCCCGATCCTCGCGGACCTCGCCCGGCACCACCCCGTGTCGGCCGCCGAGGTCGGCGCGCACGACCTGCACCGCCGCGCCGTCCTCGGGGTCTCCACCGTCGGCTCCACGGCCGCCTTCGTCCGCACCGTGCTCGACGACGTCGAGCGCGCGGTCGCGGAACGCCCCGAGATCGAGCTGCTGAGCGCGCGGACCCGACTGGCGAGCTCCGAGGACGACTGATGCCGGGCACGCTCCTCGTCGGCTACGACGTCGAATACGTCGTACCGGACGGCACCACGACGGCGTTCCTGGATCAGGTCGTGCGCGTCCACGACCGCCACGACGCTCCGCTCACCCTCTTCCTGCTCGGGGAGACGCTCGAGCAGAACCGCGGCGCCGTGCAGGAGGCCGCCCGGTCGCCGCTGGTGGCGCTCGGACAGCACACCTGGTCGCACAGCCTGCTGCGGCCGCTCCGCATCGACCGCGGGGACGGCCGGGTGGAGGAGCACCGGGCGGCGAGCCCCGATCGGATCGCCGAGGAGCTGCTGCGCACCAGTCGCCTGCTCGAGGAGGTGACGGGCACGCCGTGCAACGGCATGACCGCGCCGTACACCTACCACCGGGGGCTCCGCGGAGCACCCGAGATGCTCGACGCGCTGCGCCGCACCGGCATCCGGTACGTCCGGTCGGAGGGCCGCGACGCCTCCGGCTACCAGCCGGCTCCGCGCGTCGAGCCGTACTGGTACGACGGCGACGGCTTCCCGGAGATCCTCGAGATGCCCACCACGGGGTGGCACGACTGCGTCGTCCGGGAGGACGTGCTCGGCTGGGGCGATGTCGACGGCTACGTCACCGTCGTCCGCGCCGGCCTCGAGGAGGCGGCTGCCGCGGACGGGACCTACTCCATCTGCGCACACGACTGGAGCAGCATCCGCGCAGATCCCGGCCTGCGGCACGTGGACGCGATCCTGGCGCTCGCACTCGGGCTCGGGATGCGGGTGCGGACGTACGAGGACGTCTGGCGCGAACTCGCCGCGGCCCGCTCCGTCCCCGCCGCGGCGGCGGGATCGAGGCCGGCGGAATGAGGGACCGGATCAGACGTTCGGCGTGGGCCGCGAAGCGCTCCAGGCGAGCGCGTTGTTCGCCTGGTGCTCGGTCAGCTCCGTGGTGCCGCCGCAGTTGCTGCAGGACACGTAGAAGCGCCGGCGGCCGACTGTGAACAGGGGGATGAAGAACAGGGAGAACTTGTTCGAGCGCTCGTACACGTCCTGGCTGGTGTGCAGCCCGCAGAAGGCGCACGTGAACGCGACGATCGTGAGCACCCGCTCACGCGGGCTCATCCCGAAGATCAAGAACATCGCTCGACCCTAGGTCGCGCCTGCCGGGGTGCGCGACGGGTTGACGGCGGATCGGCGTGCACTACTTCCGGGCCGGCTCGGACTCGTCCGCCACCTGCTCGCCGTGCGCCGCCGCGCCGCCGCCCGCCTTGCCGAGCCGCTCCGCCTCGAGGCGCTCCGCCTCCTCGCCGCCGATCGCCTCACCGCGGGCGACGAGGCCGGCGACATCCGACAGCGGGATCTGCTTGAGGAACAGGGAGAGCAGGAACGCGATGGCGACGAACGGGATGAGGTACCAGAACACCGGCGCGAGGGCGTCGGCGTACGCGGTGACGATGCCGTCGCGCACCGCGTCGGGCAGCTGATTCAGCGTCTGCGGGTCGAGCGAGGCCGTCGCGGCGCCGGCGTCCTCGGGGCTCGCTCCCGCCGACGTGAACACCTCGCGCAGGTTGTCGCTCAGGCGGGTGGTGAAGATCGTGCCGAACACGGCGACGCCGAGCGCGGCGCCCACCTCGCGGAAATAGTTGTTGGTGCTGGTGGCGGTGCCGATCTGCGCCGCCGGCACTGCGTTCTGCACGACCAGCACGACGACCTGCATGATGAGGCCGAGGCCGGCGCCGAACACGAACAGGTACACGCAGATCAGCCAGATCGGGGTGTCCGCGGTGAGGGTCGTCATCGCGCCCATGGCGATGCCGGTGACGATGGTGCCGAGGATCGGGAAGGGGCGGTACCTGCCCGTCCTGGTGATGGCGATGCCGGACGCGATGGATGTGCCGATCAGGCCCGCCATCATCGGCAGCATCAGCAGCCCCGATTCGGCAGCCGAGGTGCCCGACGACATCTGCAGGAAGGTCGGGACGAAGCCGATCGCCGCGAACATGCCGAGGCCGAGGGTGAGGCCGATCGCCGTCGCGTTCACGAAGATCGGGTTGCGGAACAGGCCGAGGGGGATGATCGGGTCGGCCGCGCGCGCCTCGGTGACGACGAAGGCGACCGCAGCGACGAGAAGGCCTGCGCCCCACGCCCAGGTGGCGAGGGAGTCCCAGCCGAAGTCGGCGTCTCCGCCGAAGTCTGTGAAGAAGATCAGGCACGTGGTGGCGAGGGAGAGGAAGAGGACGCCGAGCACGTCGATCGGCTGGGTCGCCTTCTTGCTCGGCAGCCTGAGTGCCCCCAGCGCGATCACGAAGGCCGCGATGCCGATCGGGATGTTGATGTAGAAGGCCCACTGCCAGGTCAGGTGGTCGACGAAGTAGCCGCCGAGCAGCGGACCGCCCACGGCGGAGAGCCCGAAGATGGCGCCGAGCGGACCGAGGTACTTGCCGCGCTCACTGGCGGGGACGATGTCGGCGATGATGGCCTGCGACAGGATCATCAGGCCGCCCGCGCCGAGGCCCTGCAGCGCGCGGAACACGACGAAGCTCCAGAAGTCGCCCGCGAACGCGCAGCCGACCGACGCGAGCGTGAAGAGCGCGATCGCGATCAGGAACAGGTTCCGCCGGCCCAGGACGTCGCCGAACTTGCCGTAGACGGGCATGACGATGGTCGTCGCGAGCAGGTAGGCCGTGGTGATCCACACCTGGTGCTCCACCCCGCCCAGCTGGCCCACGATGGTCGGCATCGCGGTGGACACGATGGTCTGGTCGAGACTCGACAGCAGCATGCCCGCGATGAGCGCGGAGAAGATGATCCAGATCCGCCGCTTGGTCAGCAGCAGGGGCCCGTCTGCGGTTGCGGCGGGGACGGACATGGTGCTCCTTCGGTCGGGCTAGGGGTGCTGGTCGGTCGGTGCGGGAGGAGAGGTGCGTCGGGACGAGTCGAAGGGGTCAGGCGCGGTAGACGTCGCGTGCCGCGGACAGTGCGCCGGCCGCGAGCTCGCGGAACGGGATGGCGTTGCCGGGGGCGAAGAACCGCTCGCAGGCGCGCCGCATCAGGGCACCCACCGTGAGCACGGCCGCCTCCGCGCGCGGATCCCCGGCGGTCAGGCCCTCGCGCTCCTCGACGAGGGCGACCAGCCGGCGGTCGAGCGCCGCTCCGCTGTCCATGAACCGCCGGAGGATGTCCGGCTCGGTGGTGATGGCCGCGATGAACGCGGCGAGCTCGCCCGGCGTGACGGCGATCCGCTCGATCTCGGCCGCGGTCAGCGCGACGAGGTCGTCGAGGAGGGTGGCGGAGGGCGCCCCCGCCGTGGCTCCGCCTGAGACGAACCAGGCGACGACATCATCGTCGAGCGAGTCGTCGCCGTGGCCGACGATCGCGTCCTCTTTGCCGGGGAAGTAGTTGAAGAAGGTGCGCCGGCTCACGCCGACCTGCTCGCACAGCTCCTCGACGGTGAACCCCGAGAGCCCGCGGTCGGCGGTCAGCGCGCGGGCGGCGGTGGTGAGCCGCATCCGCGTCTCCTGGCGCCGTCGCTCACGCAGCCCAGTCGGTGCACTCTGCTCCACGTAGTGCATTCTTGCACTTCGCGCGCAGAAGTGCATGTCGGCGCGTCAGGGGGCGACGACCACCTTGCCGCGCAGGTGCCCGACTTCGAGCCGGCGGTAGGCGTCCTGCACCTGGTCGAGCGGGAACACCGCGGTGACCGGGAGCCGGAGCATGCCCGTCTCGACGAAGGCGGCGATGGTGCCGAGCACGCCCAGGTCGGCGGGGCCCCGACCGACGCGCCGGACGCCGAATGCGGCTTCGTTCCCGGCGTTCGTGTTGATCCGCTCGGGAGGGATGCCCAGCTCGAGGAACTGGCGGATCGACTCGTCGCCGTGCAGGTCGAACGCCGCCGTCACCCCGCTCGGGGCGAGCTCGCGGACGCGGGCGACGAGCCCGGGACCGTACGGGACGGGATGCACGCCGATCGAGCGCAGCCAGTCCGCGTTGGCCTCGGAGGAGCTCCCCATCACCGCGACGCCGCGCATCACCGCCAGCTGGCAGAGGATCCCGCCCACACCCCCGGCGGCGGCGCTCACGAGGATCACGTCGCCGGCCTGAAGACCCTGCGATTCCAGGGCATCCCACGCGGTCTGACCCGCGAGCGCGAGCCCGCCGGCAACGGGCCAGGGCACGGTGGCCGGCTTGACGGCGAGGACGGCCTCATCGGCGACAACGAAGTCGGCGAGTGCCCCGTCGGGGACGCACCCGAAGACCTCCTCGCCGACCTGCAGGGCATTGACGTCGGAGCCGACCGCGTCGACCACGCCAGCGAGCTCCCGGCCGATCCCTGCGGGGAAGTCGAGGTGGTGGTACTGACTGCCGCCGCGACGCCGCTTGTAGTCGGCGGGGTTCAGCCCGGCGGCTCGCACCGCGACGCGGACCTGCCCGGGACCGGGCTCCGGCACGGGCTGCTCGATGATCTCGAGGACCTC
>DATCMN010000193.1:0-6556 GCA_036563405.1 Naasia sp.
CCCCACTCCCGTGAGGGGAACCCCCTCATCGCATCCGATTCCCGGAGGTAGATTTCTCCCCATGCTCGACGGCGACCGGCTCAGCTGACGATGGCCATCTACATCGTCCGACGCCTTCTGCAGGCCATCCCGGTGCTCATCGGCACCACATTCCTCATCTACTTCATGGTCTTCGCCATGCCGGGGAACCCGCTGCTGACCCTCTTCGGTGACCGGACCCCGCCTCCCGCGCTGCTCGAGCGCCTGGAGGAGCAGTACAAGCTCAACCAGCCCTTCGTCGTCCAATATCTGAACTACCTGGGCAACGTCGTCACGGGGAACTTCGGCATCAGCTTCTCCGGTCAGTCCGTCAACGACATCCTGGCCCGCACCTTCCCGGTCACCCTCCGGCTGGCCTTCATCGCCATCGTCATCGAGATGGTGGTCGCGCTGACCGTCGGCCTCATCAGCGGCCTGCGGAAGGGCGGCATCTTCGACGCGACGGCGCTCGTCGTGAGCCTGCTGCTCATCTCGGTGCCGATCTTCGTGCTGTGCTTCATCGGCCAGTTCTTCTTCGCGGTCCAGCTCGGCTGGTTCAGTCCCACCGTGGGCGCGGACGCCTCGTTCTCCCGGCTGATCCTCCCCGCGATAGTCCTGGCCCTGTTCGTGATCGCCACGGCCATCCGGCTCACCCGGGCCTCGGTCATCGAGACGTCCACGGCGGACTTCGTGCGCACCGCCTACAGCAAGGGCCTCTCCCGCCGGCGGGTCATCCCCGTGCACATCCTGCGCAACTCGCTCATCCCGGTCACCACCCAGTTCGGCGCCGACTTCGGGCTGCTCATCGTCGGCGCCACGGTGACGGAGGGCATCTTCAACGTCCCGGGCGTCGGCAACACGCTCTACCAGGCGATCATCCGAGGCGAGAGGCCCACCGTCGTCTCCTTCGTGACGGTGATGGTCCTGCTCTACCTGGTCGTGAACATCCTCGTCGACCTGATCTACGCCGCCCTCGACCCGAGGATCCGCTATGTCTGACATCTCCGCACCGACTCCACGCACCCGCTCCGCGAGCCACTACGTGGCCGACGTCGACGAGACGCCGGTCGCGGAAGTCGACGCCGTCAAGCTCGACGAGAAGCCCAGCAACCTGTGGCGCGACGCCTGGCGGGATCTCCGCCGCCGGCCGATCTTCTGGATCTCGGCCGCGTTCATCCTGCTGATCGGCTTCGTCGCCATGTTCCCGGGCCTGTTCACCTCGACGCCGCCGAACAGCGGCTGCCTGCTCGCGAACAGCAACGGCGGCCCCACCGATGGGCACCCGCTCGGCTTCACCAAGCAGGGGTGCGACGTCTACTCGCGGATCATCCACGGAACGTCGACGTCGCTGGGGGTGGGCTTCATCGTCATTCTGCTGACGAGTGTCACCGGCATCATCTTCGGATCCCTGTCCGGCTTCTTCGGCGGCTTCCTCGACACGGTCCTGATGCGCCTCGGTGACATCTTCTTCTCGATCCCCTACATCCTCGCGGCCGTCGTGATCATGTCCGTGTTCTCCGAGAACCGGAACATCCTGGTGATCGCGCTCGCGATCGGGGTCTTCGCGTGGCCGACCACCGCACGGGTGCTGCGCAGTGAAGTGCTGCGCGTGAAGAACTCCGACTTCGTGATGGCGGCCGAGGCCACCGGACTGAGCAAGCTCGCGATCCTGTTCCGGCACGTCCTGCCGAATTCGATCGCGCCCGTCATCGTCGTCACGACGCTGTCGCTGGGAGCCGCCATCACCGCGGAGGCGACCCTGTCCTTCCTCGGTGTCGGCCTGCCGACGAGCGAGTTCATGTCATGGGGCAACGACATCAGCCAGGCGCAGCGCGACCTGCGGACCAACCCCCAGACGCTGATCTTCCCGTCGATCGCGCTCACCTCCACCGTGCTGGCGTTCATCCTCCTCGGCGAGGCACTCCGCGACGCGCTCGACCCGAAGGCAAGGGCCCTCCGATGACCGCCACGCTTCCCACCCCCCTCGGCTCCGGGGCCGCGGGCGCACCGCTCTTGGAGGTCCGCGACCTGCAGGTCGGGTTCCGCACCCAGGGCGGCGTCGTACACGCCCTCAACGGCGTCAGCTTCACCATCGAGCAGGGCGAGTCCGTCGCGATCGTGGGGGAGTCCGGCTCCGGCAAGTCCACCACCGCCGCGGCCATCATCAACCTCCTGCCGGGCAGCGGCCAGATCCTCGGTGGTCAGGTGCTCTTCGAGGGCCGCGACCTCGCCACCGCCAGCCGGCACGAGCTCGAGGAGGTGCGCGGCAAGCAGATCGGCTTCGTGCCGCAGGACCCGATGTCGAACCTCAATCCCGTGTGGAGCATCGGCTTCCAGGTCGAGGAGACCATCCGGGCGAACGGCCTCGCCAGTGGCAAGGCCGCGGTCCGCAAGAAGGCCATCGAGGTCCTGCAGTCGGCGGGTCTCGCCGACGCGGACAAGCGCCTCCGGCAGTACCCGCACCAGTTCTCGGGCGGCATGCGCCAGCGCGTGCTGATCGGTCTCGGCCTCTCCTCCAGCCCGAAGCTGCTCATCGCGGACGAGCCGACCTCCGCGCTGGACGTCACGGTGCAGCGCCGGATCCTCGATCACCTCGAGTCGCTCACCCAGACCGTCGGCACGTCGCTGCTCTTCATCACGCACGACCTCGGTCTCGCCGCCGAGCGCGCGGAGAAGCTCATCGTCATGTACAAGGGCAAGATCGTCGAGGCGGGCCCGTCGCTCGAGCTCCTGCAGAATCCCCTGCACCCCTACACCCAGCGGCTCATCGCAGCGGCGCCCAGCCTCGCCTCTCGGCGCATCCAGTCGAGCAGCAAGCCGCTCGGCCAGCTCACGCACACGGAGGCCGGCGGCGCGGAGGGGTTCGACCTGATCACCGCCGCGGAGGAGCGCGCCGAGCATGTGAGCGCGGCGGGCGGCGTGCCCGCCATCGAGATCGCGAACCTCACCAAGGTGTTCAAGATCCGGCAGGGCAACTTCCGCTCCACCGAGTTCACCGCTGTCGACGACGTGTCCTTCACCGTAGCGAAGGGCACCACGACGGCCCTCGTCGGCGAATCCGGTTCCGGCAAGTCGACGATCGCCAAGCTCCTGCTCGGTCTCGAGCAGTCGACGAGCGGCGCACTCACCGTGCAGGGCAAGCGCATCGAGAAGATGAACAGCCGCGAGCTGTTCGCGCTGCGCCGATCCATGCAGCCGGTGTTCCAAGACCCCTACGGCTCCCTCGATCCGCTCACCAACATCGGCAACACGATCGCGGAGCCGCTGAAGGTGCACAAGGTCGGCGACCGTGAGAGCCGGCGGGAGCGCGTGTTCGAGCTGCTCGAGCAGGTGTCCCTGCCGAAGGTGCTGGCGGGCCGGTACCCGAACGAGCTGTCCGGCGGTCAGCGACAGCGCGTCGCCATCGCGCGGGCCCTGGCGCTGAAGCCCGACATCGTGGTGCTCGACGAGGCGGTCTCCGCACTCGACGTGCTCGTCCAGGCGCAGATCCTCCGGCTGCTCGCCGACCTGCAGGCCGAGCTGAGCCTCACCTACCTCTTCATCACTCACGACCTCGCCGTCGTCCGCGTCATCGCGGACAACGTGTGCGTCATGCAGAAGGGGAAGATCGTGGAGGCCGCGACGACCGACGAGGTGTTCGACAACCCGCGCGAGCAGTACACGCGCGACCTGCTCGACGCGATTCCGGGCGCCGGCATCCAGATGGGCATCTGACCCTCTCCTAGCCCTCAACAGGACCTCTCGCGCTTCACCAGGTGGAGGCGCAGGCCTATCGCCTGTCCAAGGGTCGGTGGTCCTGTTGAGGGCTAGTGGAGGGGCGGGAGGAGCCGGGTAAGCGGACGGCGAACGGCGAGCCTGCGGTTCCGGCCCGAGGCGCGGTAGACTTGTCGGCGCTGGGGCCGCGTCGTGCCCTTCAGCCCCTCTTCGGCCGCTGTCGGCCCTCTTCTTCAAGGATGTTCTCCATGGCGTCAGCCACGCGCTCCGACCTGCGAAACGTCGCGATCGTCGCCCACGTCGACCACGGCAAGACGACCCTCGTGGACGCCATGCTCCGGCAGACCAACTCGTTCGCGGAGCACGCGCACCTGGAGGACCGCGCGATGGACTCCAACGAGCTCGAGCGCGAGAAGGGGATCACGATCCTCGCCAAGAACACGGCGATCTCCTATCAAGGCAAGCACTCGCCGGATCAGGCCATCACCATCAACGTGATCGACACCCCCGGCCACGCCGACTTCGGCGGCGAGGTCGAGCGCGGACTGTCGATGGTCGACGGCGTCGTCCTGCTGGTGGACGCGAGCGAAGGGCCGCTGCCGCAGACCCGGTTCGTGCTGCGCAAGGCCCTCGAGGCGTCGCTCCCGGTCATCCTCGTCGTGAACAAGACGGACCGCCCGGACGCCCGCATCACCGAGGTGGTCGAGGAGAGCCACGACCTGCTCCTCGGTCTCGCGAGCGACCTGCACGACGACGTGCCGGACCTCGACCTCGACGCGATCCTCGACGTCCCCGTCGTCTACGCCTCCGGGCGTGCCGGCGCCGCGAGCCGCACCGAGCCCGCCAACGGCTCCCTGCCGGACAACGACGACCTCGAGCCGCTGTTCGAGGCCATCCTCACCCGCATCCCGGCGCCGACCTACGACCCGGAGCACCCGTTCCAGGCCCACGTCACCAACCTCGACGCCTCGCCGTTCCTCGGCCGCATCGCCCTGCTCCGCATCTTCCAGGGCGAGGTGAAGAAGGGCCAGACCGTCGCCTGGGTGCGCCACGACGGCAGCACCCAGAACGTCCGGATCACCGAGCTCCTCAAGACGAGGGCCCTCGACCGCTTCCCGGCGGAGTCGGCCAGCGCCGGCGACATCGTCGCCGTGGCCGGGATCGAGGAGATCACCATCGGCGAGACGCTCGCCGACCCCGAGGACGTCCGTCCGCTCCCCGCCATCACGGTGGACGAGCCGGCCATCTCGATGCTGATCGGCACCAACACCTCGCCGCTGGTCGGCCGCGAGAAGGGGTCGAAGGTCACCTCGCGCATGGTGAAGGACCGCCTCGACCGGGAGCTCATCGGAAACGTCTCCATCAAGATCGTCGACGTCGGCCGCCCCGACGCGTGGGAGGTGCAGGGCCGAGGCGAGCTCGCCCTCGCGATCCTCGTCGAACAGATGCGCCGCGAAGGATACGAGCTCACCGTCGGAAAGCCGCAGGTGGTCACCCGGGTGATCGACGGCAAGACGCACGAGCCGTACGAGCAGCTCACTGTCGACGCTCCGGAGGAGTACCTCGGCGCGATCACCCAGCTCCTCGCCGGACGCCGGGGGCGCATGGAGACCATGGCGAACCACGGCAGCGGCTGGGTCCGGATGGACTTCCTCGTCCCCTCGCGCGGCCTGATCGGCTTCCGCACGGAGTTCCTCACGGTCACCCGAGGCACCGGAATCGCGAACGCGATCTTCCACGGCTACGAGCCCTGGGCCGGCAGCATCGTCACCCGCAACAACGGCTCCCTCGTGTCCGACCGCAGCGGCGTCGTGACGACTTTCGCGCTCATCGCGCTGCAGTCCCGCGGCACGTTCTTCGTCGGCCCGACGGAGGAGGTCTACGAGGGCATGGTCATCGGCGAGAACTCGCGGTCCGAGGACATGGACGTGAACATCACCAAGGAGAAGCAGCTCAACAACATCCGCTCCTCCACGGCGGACGAGCTCGAGCGCCTCACGCCTCCCCGCAAGCTGTCGCTCGAGGAGAGCCTCGAGTTCGCCGGTGACGACGAGTGCGTCGAGGTGACGCCGCTCGCGGTGCGGATCCGCAAGGTGGAGCTCGACCAGACCCTGCGCGCGCGCAGCGCCTCCCGGCTGAAGAAGCAGAACGCCTGAGCCTGAGCTCCCTCGAGGAGACCATGGTCCCCTCGAGGAGGAGCGGGAGTCCGCGGGTGCGGATGAGCAAGTCCCGGCGTCCGGGGCCCGTCAGTCGCCGGCGTCGAACGGCCAGGCCGGCCGAACCTCGATGCGCCCGAACCGGGCCATCGGATGCTTGGCGGCGAGGGCGACGGCCTCCTCCAGGCTCGCGCACTCGAGGATGTCGTAGCCCGCGATCTCCACGCCGGCCGCGCTGGACGGCCCGTCGGTGACGACGAGGCGCCCGCCCCGGACGCGGACGGTCCGGGCGTCCTCTGCTGGCCGCAGCCGGTTGCCGCGGATGCGGGAGCCGGTGGACTCGGCCTCGGCGACCCACTCCGCGGTGCGGTCCTCGGCTGCGTCGTACGGCTCGCCTTCGGGGTCGGTGCAGACGAACATCATGTACTCCATGGGGCTCCTATCGGTCGAGTTCCGTTCGCCCTATTGAACCGTCCCTTGATTGGCAACCTAGAGGTTGCCTATGCTGTCTGTCGTGGACCTGTTCGCCGCACTCGCGGACCCGAACCGGCGGCTGCTCGTCGAAGCGCTCGCGGAGCGCAACGATCAGACGCTGTTCGAGCTGTGCGTGCGGCTCACCTCGTCCGGACGGACGATGAGCCGCCAGGCGGTCTCGAAGCACCTCGCCG